>JAGQKG010000039.1 GCA_020430245.1 Nitrospira sp. | reverse complement strand
GACTTGATGTCCTGGCAAAATATGTTGACCTATGGCGGGAATCTGCAATTGCGTCCGACAGCAGAAAGCCACTTTGAAATTGCCGGCCATGTCATGCGGTTGGCGAACAAGAGAGACAACTGGTATACGGCTTCCCAAGCCACGTTCTTTAGCACTCCTGCTGGAAATAGTGAAAAGTCACTGGGTGGTGAAATCGATGTGGTGTATACCTTATTCTTCCAGAACAATAAGGTGGGCTGGCAAGTGGGTTATGGCCACTTCTTCACCGGGGATTATCTGAAGAAGAACGGGTTTGGCACGGCTGATCAGAACTGGGGCTATACCCAACTCTGGATCAACTTCTAAGGGTCCAGTTTTTTTAACAAGGGGATATCACCCTCCCCGTTATCCTGAACGCCCCGGCTGGTATTCCCAGTCGGGGCGCTTTTTTTTCGGCCTTGTCATGCCTGGACTTCCCTTTACTCTCACTCTCATCAGCAGTGCTTCAAGAGTGTTCTTTGCCCTCTATCCATATTCTCTCAATATTATTCTGTGGCAGATGACTTTGGCATCGAAGCCATGATCATTGTCAACGAATAAACTTTTAGCCACCGTTCTAAATAGTGAGATTGAAGATTTTGTGTTTTACAGTATTGGATATGGGGCCTATATCTTTTGGAGCGACCGCGACCATCCCCTCCTCTATGCGGCATTTTCCTCAGGATTTAAGGCTCTGCCTCATGAGTGGTCTATGAAAGTGTGGGAAGGGATCGGCCAGGTTCAGGTGGTGCTAGAAGATCATCGAAAAGTCTTACGTCTTGAACCCGAGAAGGGATGTATTAGTCTATTCCGTTTGCTGACGGTAAATTTCTGGCCGTAACTTCTCGTTTGTTAGGAATGGAGATTCCTTACGCTCTTCCTGGCGCAGGAATTGGTCAATCTACACGAGACGATCTACGAGGTGACCGTCTATCCGGTTTTCCATTCAGAGAGGCCAAACGGGGAAGTTCCCCTTGGAGATCTTTGGGATCATGCGTGTCGGGTGGGAAGGGTTCTCAGGGTTCCAATGATCCGTCATTCCATTATGTGGGGCCTGGATCAGTTGGGTACGTGGTTCACGGAAGTGTGGAATGTGTTTACCAATTATGGAGCTTCTTTTAGGGAAGAACTCCCCATTAGCCAGGCAACTGTGTCTGGAATTAACAAAAATTTTAACGTTGGGGGCTCCTGGAAGAAGGTTTTCTGTTAGGCCCTGGTTGAATTTCAGCGCGGATGGTATGGGTTCCTGGAGGCAGACCTTCAGAGAGGATGATTCCGATGATCAACTCACCTTGGATGTGTTGGGTGACCTGACCCAAACGGCCCCGTATTTCTGTGGTCCGCTTTTCTCCCGGTTTAAATGATCCCAGCGGGACCGGAAGAGGGGCTACCCGTTTAAATGCCTCCACCAACGTCGGGGTCCCTCGTAACTCCACGTAAGCTGATGGAATGGATGTTTCGCTGGCATTGGTCGTTTCAATTAGCAGGATGATGGCCTCTCCACCCTCCAACACCAAATTGCGGTTGGCGTCAATTAATTTGGTTCTAAATTGAACCGACGGACTAGCAACGGGTGGGGCCGGGGTTGGTACGCCTACAGCCGGAACTTGCTGAGCCGGTGCTGGGAAACCTGGTTGCGGGGCGGCGGGTTGTTGACCCGTATTGAGTTGGACCAATTGGGGGAAAACCCCGATCATCTGTTTCGCCAGAGTTTCAGCGGCGTCTTCTATCGTTCCGTCAATTTGATCGGTGTGGCATGAAACGGATTGGCTTGTGAGTTCCGGTACCCATAGTCTGACTTTTTGGTGGTAGGTCAGGGGACTTTGAGCAAGGGAGGTGCCGTTCGCGTCTTCGTAGACGGCGTGGAGTTTCAGGTCCACAAAGACATCGTATCGATCTTCTTGTCCCGAACGGGTTACTGGATCGAAGCCAAATTGCTGGAGACTCAGGACGATTCGATAGCCATCGGGAGAAACGCTTTGCGCCTCTCCGACGGGGGGTTCGGCTCTCACGCCATTGAATCGTTCTTGGCCGACTTTGAGAAATGTTTTGGATATGATCTCGCCTACGGGAATAGTATAAGGCAACCCACACCCGCCCACGGTCTGAGTAGAGGTCAGGAGATTTGGTGCAAAGGCGTAAGTGATTGTGACAGGAATTCTTGGTTCGTGTGTATCTTCGTGGGTCAGGCGGGGAATGGAGACGGTGTCGCAGGCGGGAAGAAAGGACACTACAACCACAAGTAAGACGTGATAGAAAATTTTTTTAAGCAGTGGGGACACCATTTTACCCTACCCCAAGATCCTGAAAGATGGCAACTGGATTCCGTGTTTTTCTCGGAGCTTTTCTTCTGCCTTGGCAGGTCAGAATCTTGGGCAGGTATCCGGTTGGTAAGATCCACAAACAATAGTCTTCGAGTGTAAGGCATGGAAAACCAGGAGGAGATAACGAGGAAGATCCTGGGAAGCATAATCCATAATCAGGAATGTTCCTGAGAGGGGCAATGGATCCCGGTCCTCCGCTTGTGGTCTTTTTACAGATAACCACTTCACAGTTTCTCTCTTTCTTGACGATTCTTGATCAAAGGGAAGACAATTTAACATTTAAGATAGCCTATTTTTATCTTAACCAATGGAGGCTTCATTATGTGGCGTCACATCTGGTTGATTGTCGGGTTCTTCTGTGTTTTTTCTCCCTTTGGCTGTTCGTTGGATAACACTCCTAAACGGTTGCCGGCTTATCTTCCATCACCCACGGGTCTGCCGGGTGAGGGCGTTGAAAAAATAGCGCTTCCAGCCGAAGGAGTGACCGCCGTCTTGGTCGTTCTGAACGACTCGGGATTTGAAAAGTCAGCTCCGGAACTTCGCCGAGGGACGTTGGAGAATCTCGGGGAGTATCTGAGGACGGAACTTCATAAACAATTGCCGATTCACATTAATTCCACCGTGTATCCGGATGATTTGAAACCTAAAGGCTCTGTGGACCAATTCATCCAGTTGGGGAAGGAGCAGAACGTGCCCTATCTTCTGTTGGCGGTATTATCCAGTTCCGAGTATGAGGTATTTGATCATCTTCCGCTGGGCGGATTGCAGCAGCCGACGGGTTTGCGGGGTGGGGGAATGCCAGGGTACCGTGCGGAAAATTATGCGCGCCTGGAACTGGCTTTGTTGGATGCCCGGACAGGGCAACCGGTGGTCTCCACGGATGGTCAAGCATGGGCGACTCTGGAACGGCTGGTTGTCCCGCTTGAATCTAATGTCTATCCGGTCGTCCGACGGGCTCAGACCCAACCTCCCATTTATCCTAATTCAGAGGGGGAGGAGTATGAGACTCTTCGATGGGTTTCCGGGAAGGATGCCATTGCCCAGGCGGTGATGCACTTAGAAATATTATGGAAGAAGAATCAAGCAACCTGATCGGATGACTCTATCAATGCTATTGTGCCTGTGTGTGTTGGTGTTTACTTTGTTGGGGTGTGGGGCAGGTCCCACGCCCCGTCTGATCCATCTTGTCGGAAATGATGCCTTTGAATACATGGGACCTCCTCTAGAGAAGGGTGAATGGATGGATGCGCCCAACCTTGGTCTTGTTGTCCATGCAGATGATACCGCTCAGAATGCCGCTCCGGCCATCATTTCCAAGTATCTTGAGACGCTCACTCGACGAACCGAAACGTTTCTCAGGCAGCGTTGTGCCTTTCAAGATATTGTGACTATCCCACCGCTCTCTCAGGCCGTAAACTTTTCTCAGGAACTGAGGGTCCAAGGGCAGAGCTTACATGTCCCCTATGTAATCGTGGTTGTTCTTTCCAGTCGTGAGAAGATTGGTCCTGTAAAAATTGGCGAAGCCACGATGATGACTCAAATGAGTGGAACCGGTATTGAAAATTCAGCATTGGCTGAGGTGGGTATTCTGCGTCTATCGGATTTTCAACTGGTTTATTGGACGCAGGGGCGGGGGGTTGAAAGTTTGGAGCAACTGGATGTTCCCATTGGAAAAAACCGGCCTTCTGCAATAGAGGCTCGGGACCTGTTGAGAGCTGGGGCCGGTCAACAGGCTCTGGACCGGGCCTTAGAACATGTAGGGACAGCCTGCCAGCCTGTGGCGAAACCGCGGCTGTCTGTTACCGGTAGTTTTCAAATTGGAGATCGAGTCCGAAGTCCTGTTCTTTGAGATGTTTCATGACGGCTTGCAGTTCGTCTTTGCTTTTGCTCTGCACTCTAACTTGCTCCCCTTGAATTTGTCCCTGGGCCTTGAATTTGGCCTCTTTGATCGATTTCGTGATAGCTTTGGCCTTGTCTTCGGGAAGCCCGCTTTGAATGGTTATGGTCTGGCGGACGGTTCCGCCTAATGCTTGTTCCACTTTCCCGTACGTCAGGCCTTTCAACGACACATTCCGTTTGACGCATTTGGCCTTCAGGATATCCAAGACTGCGTTGAGTTTGTAGTCGTCATCCGAGACGACGACTAATTGTTTGTCTTTTTCCTTTAACGTCAATTCGGTTTTTGATCCTTTGAAATCAAAGCGTTGTCCGACCTCTTTTTCAGTTTGATCCACCACATTTTTCATTTCCTGCATGTCGATGCGAGAAATGACATCGAAAGAATAGTTGTCCGCCATAAGCTTCCTTTCAAGTTGTTGTTGCAGGTCTCTGGGGTTAGCAGCACCGTCCTGCGGGAAGTTGAATGCCTTCACCTTCGATCACTTCAGTGCTGTTCAATGGCTGTTTGTGTACAAGATAGCCATACCATTTTCTGGAGCTGTCTGTGAGAACGATGAGTGCGAGTATGGCTACCAGTCCGACGAGTATGGCATTGATGGCCATGGTCAGACTTTGCGACCCATCGGATGAGAGCGCACGATTGATAAAAATCACGAAGAGTTCATAGCATCCGGTCAGCGTGATGACGCCAACAAATACCATCGGAATAATCGTCACCCACAGATAGGACGCTTTGTTCATTTTGATGAGCACGGTTGTGGCAATACAGAGAGCGAGCATGCCAAGTAATTGATTGGCAGCCCCGAACATGGGCCAGATGGTCGCAATGGATCCGGTGCCAATGAGATATCCCCACGCTCCAACTACGAATAGACTGGCGCCCAGTACCCCTGGCCACCAATTGATCTGTTTGAGCGGACTATAGGCTCGTCCTCCTAATTCCTGAACCAGGTAGCGGGCGACTCGGGTGCCAGCATCAATGGTGGTCAAAATGAACAGGGCCTCAAATAAGAGGGCGAATTGATACCAATAGGCCATGAGCCCGGACATCCCCGGCAAGCTTGAAAAAATCGAGGCCATACCAACAGCTAAGGACACCGCACCCCCGGGACGGCCTGACACATCGACTTCAACAAGCGTGGAGAGTTCCTTAATATGGGCGGTTGGAAATCCCAACGTCTGCAGGGTTTCCGCGGACAGACTGGTGTTGATGGCGAGATAGTCGCCGGGAATGAGGAGACAGGCGGCGATGAGCGCAATCACGCCGACAAAGCTTTCCAGGAGCATAGCGCCATAACCGACAATGGCCTGGGATTCCAGACTAATCAGCTTCGGCGTGGTTCCTGATGAGACTAGGGAATGAAATCCGGATATGGCCCCACAGGCAATGGTGATAAAGAGAAACGGAAACAACGTTCCTGGAATGATCGGTCCGTTGCCGGCCGTAAATATGGTGGTGCGAGGCATTTCAATAGTGGGCGCGAGCACAATGACGCCGACGGCCAGAAGGGCGATCACACCTAATTTTATAAATGTTGAGAGATAATCCCGAGGGACCAATAACATCCAAACGGGGAGAACTGAAGCGAGAAACCCATAAGCCGCGAGGCTCCAGGTGAGAGTGGTGCGATCCCAGAGGAACGTTTCCGCCCAATCTGATTGGGCCACGGTTCGCCCTACGATAATGGCCAACACTAACAGCCCTAATCCGAGCAGAGTCATTTCACCGACCTGTCCCTGGCGAAATTTTTGAAGGTACAGCCCCATGAGCAATGCGATGGGGATAGTCATGACGATGGTAAAGGTGCCCCAGGCGTTGTGATAAAGCGCGTTCACCACAGCCAAGCCTAACCCGGCTAGCGCGACGACTACGATAAAGAGCACGGCGATGGCCGTGACCAGGCCCGTGACGGAACCCAATTCAGCATGGGCGATTTCTGGAAGTGAACGACCATTTCGTCGCATGGAGGCCACGAGAATAATGAAATCCTGCACGGCGCCCGCCAGAACCGCCCCGATGACAATCCATAAAAATCCCGGGAGAAAACCAAATTGTGCGGCCAGCACGGGACCGAGTAATGGGCCCGCTCCGGCGATGGCGGCAAAATGATGGCCGAAGAGAATATATTTGTTGGCGGGATAAAAGTTGGTGCCGTCTTCCAACCGATGCGCGGGCGTTCGACGGTGGTCATCAAGGTTCATGACTCGCTGCGCCAAAAATCGTCCATAGAATCGGTAGGCCAACACATAAAAACATGAGGCGGCGACCACGAGCCACAGCCCGTTTACTTTTTCGTGAGGATTGACTAGGCCTACGACATGGCCGAAGGCCACGGCACAGAGCATGGCGAGTCCGAGCCATCCGATCTTGTTCCACGAAGACATGGGGGCCATCCTAGCAATGGGGGAAAAGGGTGTAAACGGGTATTGAACGAGAGAGATTCAGATTCACAGGTGGTTAGGTCGGGGTGTTTTCATGAAACTCAAACGGCGGTTTGCCTGCTTTCTCCCGTAGAGAGTTGATGGCGCTGAGAATCTGAGGTTGCCGAATGAGCTTTCGTTCGACTCGGTGTTTTCCCGGAAAATCCAAAAACAGGATACCCAGGACCATGGTGAGGATACCCTGTCCTGGTAAGACCAGCATGGCAATTCCGGCTACCAGAAAAATGAGTCCCAGGCCGTTTTTCACCATCAATCCCATGGCGCGAATTATGGGATGATGATTGGCAAACCACCTCCGGTGTCCATGATTATTGAAGTAATCAGGCGGCAGGCGAATTAACATGGCAGGAATCGCAATGAGGGTTCCTACAAAAGCAATGAGGGAAAAGATGATCATGCCGAACCAGATTTCCCGGGGAACCCAAGATTCGGCAAACTGAATTAATTGATCAATCATGGTTGGAGTGTTACCTCAAAATATTAAGCAATCATACTGTACATGTATTTGGGCATTATCCAATTGTACTCTGAAAAATATACAATTTATAATTGATCCAGAGTGTTTGTCGTTTTCAAAGCTAATGAGTGAGGCACGATGGGGCAGTATTGGTTGTTCAAATCAGAGCCGACAACATTTTCAATTGATGATCTGGTGAAGTCTCCCCGACAGACCACATGTTGGGAGGGCGTACGTAACTACCAGGCTCGAAATTTCCTGAAATCTATGAATGTTGGGGATTTGGGGTTTTTTTATCATAGCAATGCAGACCCTCCGGCTATAGTTGGAATCATTAAGGTGGTGAAGGCCGCTTATCCTGACTCCTTTGCATTCGATTCAAAGAGCCGATATTTTGACTCGCGCAGTACTCCGGATTCGCCTCGTTGGTTCCTTGTGGATGTCCAGTTCGTGAAGAAGTTTCCTCAGGGCTTGTCTTTGGATCAGTTACGAGCCATTAAGGGATTAGAGAAAATGGAACTGCTTCGTAAAGGCTCCCGTCTTTCGATTCAACCAGTGCGTCCGGAGGAATGGCAACGGGTGTTGAATTTCGTTCAGAATAATACAAAGCATTCGTCAACCAAAAAGTAGTTGCTCTGGGTTTCTTCCAAAGGATGGTGTGCATTCTTCTTTCAGGTTAATGATTTTCCATAGGAAACACCTGTAAAAACGGGTGAATGGTGACTTCCTGAAAAACCCCATGAAGGGTATAAGGGTCATCCATGGCAAATGCCCGGACTTCTTCTAGTGATTCTGCTTCAACCACGATCAAGCTTCCTATTTTATCGGTCAGAGGCCCAGCCAAAATGATTTTGCCTTGTTGAGCCCATGCCTCAAGCCGTTTGAGGTGGGCTTCCCGATAGAGGGGACGTTTTTGTGCCCCGTCAGGACCATCTTTGCCTAGAATGACGAATTTCATACTTTCTCCTCGTTCCATTACGAAGTCGCATCAATTGCCTCTCTTCCACAAGTGCCAGGAGGGCTCTATCATAGTCAGAAGGCGGCCGTATGGCTATTTTCCATCGGAAGACTCGGCTGCCTGGAGAGTGGGCTTGAAACGAATAGGTGAATGCGGGGCAGGTCTAGGGATTCAGGTCTTCTATGGGTTGTCTATTCGCATATCCGCTGTCGATATCGTGCCACCAGCGAACCTGTTTTTCTCCGGATTTCCAACATAAGAATACCAGGCGGTCATCAAGCAGAAATGGGAAATCACATAATCCAATTTCGACATCTTTGATTACCACGCCGAGCTCCTGAATGGCATGCAAGCTACCATTGATATCTTGTAACCCTTTGATATATTTGACACCCATGACAGTTCCTCCCCCAAATGACGCTTGGGCGCTGGCTTTTTTGACTTCTTCTCTCGTGTCGATAAGTATTTGTCGTCCCGCTTTAATATTGCCCCAAAATTGTTCCAGCTCAGGGATTAATCCGTTGGCTTCGGAGAGAGTGAAAATCCGTTCACTGGAAAAGGGAAAACCGGAATCAGACATGTGGAGAGGGCCCTTCCTTATTGACTTTCAATTACCGTTATGATGGTTTACCATAATAAGAAGAATGGTGCCAACCATAGGAGAACGGGTGACTTCCCAGGAAGTGGTATGGGGAAAAATTTAATTTTCTTGTCGAAACTTCCGAAAGGAGCCTATTGACAAGTCGTTCAAGAGTGAGATACATAATTAACTAAGACCTGCCCATTTTATAGCAAAATCCATTTCCGCCGTTAACTTCTCGGACTTCACGTACTATTTCAAATCGTAGACAGGACAACTCGGTGGTTTTGACAAGTGTGGTTCTCCAGTTTCTCTAAACATTCTTCCTAAACACACAACAGCGGTTTAAATTTTTTAATTTTATAATGTCTGGAGTGAATCCCTTTTCCGGGATCGCCAAAATACGCAGCGCACAACCCAGATGAAAATGTTTGAATACTTTCCACCCCTCGTCAAAGGCTAAGCCCACGAGAAAACCCTTCCGGCCAATGAATGGAGTAACCTAATGTATCTTGCCGAATTGAAGCAAAAGTCCATTGGAGAATTAAATGAAATCGCGCGTGACTTAAAAATTGATGGTGCGCCAAATTTGCGCAAGCAAGAGCTGATTTTCTCTATTCTTCAAGGGCAGAGCGACAAGAACGGAGTCATTTTCGGAGAGGGAGTCCTTGAGACTCTGTCAGATGGATTTGGATTTCTCCGTGCCCCGGATTCTAACTACCTTCCAGGACCCGATGATATTTATATTTCCCCGTCCCAAATTCGACGATTTAATTTGCGAACCGGAGATATTGTCTCAGGGCAGATTCGTCCGCCGAAGGACGGAGAGCGGTATTTTGCGCTCTTGAAAGTCGAAAAAATTAATTATGATGAACCTGAGGTGCAGCGGGATAAAATTCTGTTCGATAATCTCACTCCGCTGTATCCCGAAGAGCGAATCAATCTTGAATTTGACCCTGAAGAGTATTGTACCAGAGTGATGGAACTCACGACGCCCATTGGCAAAGGGCAACGGGGATTGATCGTGGCGGCTCCCAGGACAGGGAAAACCATGCTCCTGCAGGCTGTGGCCCGAGCCATTATATCGAATCATCCGGAAATTGTCTTGATTGTCCTCCTGATCGATGAACGACCGGAAGAAGTCACTGACTGGCAGCGCCAGGTCAAAGCCGCCGAAGTGATTAGCTCCACATTTGATGAGCCACCTCAGCGGCATGCCCAGGTGGCTGAAATTGTCATGGAAAAAGCCAAGCGGTTGGTCGAACATAAACGAGATGTGGTGATTTTATTAGACAGTGTGACTCGATTGGCGCGTGCCTACAATACGATTTCCCCTCCAAGTGGAAAGGTGTTATCCGGGGGGTTGGATTCCAATGCTCTTCAGCGGCCTAAACGGTTTTTTGGAGCCGCAAGAAATATTGAATTTGGTGGAAGTTTGACGATTCTGGCCACAGCATTGGTTGATACTGGAAGTCGAATGGACGATGTTATTTTTGAAGAGTTTAAGGGCACGGGCAATATGGAGGTGCATTTGGATCGCCGTTTGGCCGATAAACGGCTCTTCCCGGCTATCGATATCAGTCAATCCGGCACGAGAAAAGAAGAGTTACTGGTTGATCGCGACCGCCTGAACAAAATGTGGATCCTCAGAAAGGTATTAAGCCCCCTCGGGACCATGGAGGCGATGGAGTTCCTCATGGATAAAATTGGTGGAACCAAGAGTAATAATGAGTTCTTGCAATCTATGAATCGATAATTCACAATAGGCGATTGGCGTTGATGGTTTTTCAGATTTAGTCTTTGAATCGAGAGATGGGATAGAAGGAGGTAGTATGAAAAAGGGCATTCATCCGGCTTATGAATTTGCAAATGTGAGTTGTGCGTGCGGGATGACTTATCAAACCCGGACGACTGTGGGAGACTTAAAGGTCGATATTTGTTCCAGTTGTCATCCGTTTTTCACGGGTACCCAAAAAATTGTGGACGCTGAAGGGCGGGTGGAACGTTTCAATAAAAAATACGCAAAAACGGCGAAGTCTAAAGCTAAAGCGTAAGAACTTTTCCTCTTCTCCATTGTCCTGCCTATACAATTCTTCGGGGTATGGCGTTTGTGCATAGTGTTGAAGCAACTCTGGCTGTTGTTTTCCTGGTCTGCGGTCGAGAAGCTTGTGTTTTTCAGTGGTAACTTCCCTGAATGGTGCCATAATTCCCCTCGGTTCAGTCCAATCTTTCTGGGAGTTCTCCATATGAGGCTAGTGGGCACGGTTGTCCAGGCAAGAGGTACATGTCGAGTAATTCAATTTCCTGGTAAATTACGTTTATGCCACCTATGACCAAAACAGAGCTAAAAGAGGGTGGCCTACTCAGCAAATGGGAGGCCATTGCAAATAAGTATGACACGCTCAACGATCAGTTGGCAGATCCTGCTGTCCTGTCTCAACCGACCCTTTTGATTGCCCTCACTAAAGAACGCTCAGAGCTTGAGCCCATAGCCCAGTTGTTTGGTGAGTACCGACGGGTGGTCGAAGAGATTGCTCAGGCTCGGCTGATGATGGAAGATTTGCAATCGGATCCCGACATGCGTCGATTAGCGGGGGAAGAATGTCAAATTCTTGAACATCAACGCGAGACCATGGAGGCTCAGGTCATTGAATTGCTCTGCCCGGCAGATGACGGGGATAATAAAAATTCGTTCATTGAAATTCGTGCCGGGACAGGGGGGAGTGAGGCTGCCCTTTTTGCCGGCGATCTCCTTCGTATGTACACGAAGTTTGCAGAAGCTAAGGGACTACGGGTCGAATTAATGGAATTCCAGGAAACCGGTCTTGGAGGGATCAAAGAGGCGGTTTTGTTGGTTGAAGGCAAAGGAGCCTTTGGGAATTTTAAGTATGAAAGTGGGGTGCACCGAGTGCAGCGGGTTCCGGCGACAGAGGCTAATGGACGAATTCATACATCCACGGCCACGGTAGCCGTGATGCCAGAGGTTGAAGAAGTGGAGGTGCACATTGATCCGAAGGATTTACGGATTGATACCTATTGTTCATCAGGGGCTGGTGGCCAGAGTGTGAATACGACCTATTCCGCAATTCGGATTACTCATATTCCGACGGGGGTGGTGGTAACTTGTCAGGACGAACGATCCCAGCTAAAAAATCGAACGAAGGCCATGCGAACCCTTCGGACACGAATTGGTGATGCCGAGCGGGAAAAACAGGAAGCCTCTATTGCGCAACAACGCCGTTCCCAAGTCGGGACAGGGGAACGGAGTGAGAAAATCCGCACGTATAACTTTCCACAAAATCGCGTGACCGACCATCGAATCGGACTGACCTTGCACAAGTTGGATCGGGTGATGGAAGGCGACCTTGACGGGTTAATCGCCGGCCTCAAAGCTCAATGATGTCTTTCGTGTAACCCCCAGTTTGTGTCCTCCAACGAGTCAACGCCTGTGTGCTTTTTGAGGTTCGGATGCCCTCCTTCACATCCTATTCCCAGTTATATCGTGGTGCGGTTGAGACGCTGATTCAAGCAGGGGTTGTCAATGCCCGCCATGAAGTGCTGTGGATTCTTGAGGATGCCCTTGGTATTACGCGATTACAATTGCATGCGAATCCAGACGCTCCCGTTGATGCGGAAGTCTGTCAGCGGGCTTTCACTTTGTTTCGTCGCCGTGCGTTACATGAACCGCTTCAATATATATTAGGGACGCAGGATTTTTGGGGGTTGGATTTTCTCGTTCAACCTGGGGTCCTCATTCCAAGACCGGAGACAGAAATGCTGGTGGAGGAGGCGATTGGGATTCTGGGAGCTGACGTGCGTCCGGTGATTCTGGATGTTGGGACGGGTTCCGGATGTCTGGCGATCAGTCTGGCGGTCAACCTTCCTGAAGCAATGATTATTGCATCAGACAGATCAGTCTCGGCGCTACATCTTGCGAAGGTCAATGCCATACGCCATGGAGTTGGGCAGCGAATTCTGTGGGTGGCCGGTGACCTGCTTTCCCACTTGTTATCCAGAAGTTTAGCAGGTAAAGTGACCGCCATTATTGCTAACCTGCCGTACATCTCCCATGCGGAATGGGAGCACCTTTCTCCAGATGTGAAAGACTTTGAACCACGGCTGGCGTTGGATGGGGGGCCGGACGGCCTTGATGTATACCGGCGGTTATTGGATGAAGCGCCGGGACTTGTTTCCTCAAAGGGATTTATCCTCATGGAAGTGGGAATCGATCAGGCTGACCTTCTGTGTCGGGAGCCATCCCTCACGGATGCGTTTAAGGTTGTAAAGGTGCGGCCGGATTCTCAAGGCATTCCACGAGTGGTGTGTGTGCAGCGGCGTCTGGTGTAGGCACGGAATATTGTAAGTGGATCAAATTCGAATCACGGGTGGATTGCCATTAAAGGGATCCGTGGAAATCGGCGGAGCCAAGAATGCCGCCTTGCCAATTTTGGCTGCGACGTTGCTAGGGGGCGGAGAATGCGTCATCGACCATGTTCCACACGTTCGTGATGTGATGACCATGGGGAAATTACTGGCCTTGTTGGGAGTGACGGTTCAAGAGGAAGGTGCCAGGGTCAGACTGGATGCGGCTCAGGTGCGTTCGATTGAAGCGCCGTATGATTTAGTCAAAACGATGCGAGCGTCGATTTTAGCCTTAGGCCCTTTACTCGCTCGGCTGGGAGAAGCCAAGGTTTCTCTGCCGGGCGGATGTGCGATCGGTACCAGACCGGTCCATCTACACCTCAAAGGATTGGAGATGATGGGGGCTGAAATTCAAGTGGAGCATGGATATATCCATGCGAGAGCCGGTCGTCTCAGAGGGGCAAGGATTGATTTGGATTTCCCGACGGTCACAGGCACGGAAAACCTGATCATGGCGGCTTGTCTGGCGGAAGGGACCACGAGTTTGCATAATGTCGCGCGCGAACCGGAAATCACGGACCTTTGTGCATTCTTAACCAAGCGTGGCGCCAAAATTCATGGGATGGGAACGGACACCATTACGATTGAAGGGGTAAAGGAACTTCATGGGGCAGGGCATTGGGTGATCCCCGATCGAGTTGAAGCCGGAACCTATTTGATGGCCGGAGCCATTACCGGAGGGGATGTGATGGTGAAGGGGTGTGTGACGGATCACTTGGGTAGTGTCCTGAAAAAAATCCAGGAAATGGGTGCCGAGTTAACCGAAAGCCATGACGGTGTACGAATCCGCCGGTCCGGTCCGCTCAAAGCAGTGGAAATTAAGACTCTGCCCTATCCAGGCTTCCCGACCGATCTCCAAGCCCAAATGATGGCCTTGATGTCGGTGGCAGAAGGCGTGAGCGTGATTTCTGAAACCATTTTTGAAGGGCGGTTTCTGCATGTCCCGGAACTTCACCGGATGGGAGCGTCGATCGAGATTGATGGGCCACATGCCGTAGTCAAGGGTGTCCCGTTGCTCACCGGGGCACAAGTCATGGCTTCGGATTTACGCGCCAGCGCCGGCTTGGTGTTGGCAGGATTAGCGGCTGATGGCGAAACGACTGTGTCCCGAGTCTATCATTTAGATCGAGGCTATGAGCGGCTGGAAGAAAAATTCCAGGTCCTGGGTGCGAAAATTGAGCGGGTTCGCGAGGTGGCATGAGCGACGTGATTACCATTGCCCTTTCCAAGGGGAAACTTCTTGATCCGACTCTTGAATTGTTCCGGCAGGCAGGGTATACCGGATATCATGTGCGGCCAGATGACCGACGACTCATTTTGGAATTCCCGCAGCATGGGCACCGGGTCTTAATTGTTCGTCCAAGCGATGTGCCCGCATATGTTGAATATGGCGCAGCCGATTTAGGGGTGGTGGGAAAAGATGTCTTGTTGGAACAGAGCCCAGATGTCTATGAACCGGTTGACTTGAACTTAGGAGTCTGTCGGCTGGTGGTTGCCAGGCCCAACGGGCCACAGCTTGTGCAACGGATGTCTTCCAAACTTCGGGTGGCAACCAAATATCCCGCAATCACTGAACGTTATTTTAATCAGCAAGGGTTGCCTGTGGAATTAATTAAGCTCTACGGGTCGATTGAGTTGGCTCCATTGGTCGGATTGGCCGATCGGATTGTTGATCTAGTGGAGACAGGAAACACTCTGAAAGCCAATAATCTAGTCGAGGATGAAGTTATCGCCTGGTCATCTGCCCGATTGATTGTGAATCGGGCGAGCTTAAAAATGAAACATGCCGTGATTACAGAACTCATTGCTCGGGTGAAGAAAATTCTTTCTCGTTCCCGCTCCAAAAAGGTTCATGCATGAAAATTGTTTCTCACAAGGACCAGGGGTTTTCGCAAGCGGTGAATCGCGTATGCCAACGGGCAGCTCGACAAAACACCAAGGTTGAAAAAGGCGTCAGGGCAATTTTGGATGCTGTTCGGCAAGAGGGTGATCAGGCCCTCCGGCGATTGACCTGGAAATTCGATCACGTCCGAATCAGTCCTGACCGTCTTCGGGTGACGTCGAAAGACGTCGAACGCGCATACGCCGAGCTTCCGTCTTCGGATATTCAAGCGCTGAAATATGCGGCGAACCGTATTCGGATCTTTCATCGTCGACAACGAAGGGCATCCTGGATCTATCGTCACCAGGGGATTCAATTAGGCCAACGGATCACGCCGTTGGATGCTGTTGGTGTGTATGTTCCTGGCGGGAAGGCTCTGTATCCCTCATCGGTGTTGATGAATGCCATCCCCGCAAAAGTGGCAGGCGTGAAGCGAATAGTCATGTGTACGCCTACCCCGTCAGGCATCATCCATCCCGCTTTGTTAGTTGCGGCGGATGTCGCTGGAGTGGATGAAATCTATCGGGTCGGTGGAGCCCAAGCCATTGGGGCGTTGGCCTTTGGGACATCGACGATCCGTCCCGTTGATAAAATTGTCGGTCCTGGAAATTTGTATGTGGCCACGGCCAAACGTCAGGTCTATGGCCAAGTCGATATTGATATGATCGCGGGTCCGAGTGAATTGCTGGTCATTGCCGATTCCGCCAGTAACCCCCTTCATGTATCCGCCGATCTTCTTTGTGAAGCGGAGCATGACGAGGAAGCCTGTGTGTATTTGGTGACGACTTCTCTGACTCTTGCCAGACGGGTTGCAACAGAAGTGACCCGTCAACTCGCACAGTTGGGACGCCAGGCGATTGCGTCCAAGGCAATTCAAAACCATGCTTTGATCTTTGTTGTGCGGACATTTGAGGAGGCATTTGAATTAGCCAATCAGATTGCGCCTGAGCATTTATCATTAAATATGGATCGGGCCGGAGACTATGTGTCCCGTATTCGTCATGCGGGTGCCATTTTTGTTGGGCGCTATACCCCTCCCGCTGTTGCGGATTACGTGGCAGGGCCCAACCATGTCTTACCAACTGGGGGGAGTGCCAGATTTTTTTCGTGTTTGGGTGTGGATGAGTATATGAAAACCAGTAATGTGGTTTCCTATTCGCAAACCGCGTTGCGCAAAGCCAAGGCCCGGGTGGTGCGTCTGGCTCAATTGGAAGGCCTTGATGCACATGGGCGATCGATGGAGAGTCGATGGACATGAATCAACAACCGGTTCCCAGAACAGCTTCTCAAGAACGGAAGACCGCGGAAACGGCCATTCGAGTTGAATGGGGACTCGATGGGTGCGGTACCAGTCAGATTAAGACCTCCATTCCGTTTTTAGATCACATGTTGAATTTGTTTGGCAAACATGGATTTTTTGATCTAACGGTTGAAGCGAGGGGTGATATCGAGATTGATGACCATCACACGATTGAAGACGTAGGCATTGTCATGGGGCAAGTTCTCACCAAAGTCCTTGGCACGAAAGAGGGCATTTCGAGATTCGGGTGGGCGGCGGTACCATTGGATGAAACGTTGGCTCAGGTAACTGTGGATCTGAGTGGCCGATCATACCTTGTGTACAATGTGGCGTTACCGACGAGGTATATAAAGACGTTTGATTTGGGGTTGTTTGAAGATTTTTTCCAGGCTTTCACGAGTCAGGGAGGATTGAATCTGCATGTGAATGTGCCCTACGGAAGAAATCCTCATCACATTATGGAGGCGATTTTCAAAGCGTTTGCCAAAGCCCTTGATCAGGCTGTCAAACGAGAAGAACGACTCCGGGGAGTCCTTTCCACCAAAGGATCTTTGTAGGTCAGGTGACTTTACCCTGGTGGATTAGGGAGAGAAACAAGCGGGACATGATTGCCATTATTGATTATGGGATGGGAAATCTTCGGAGTGTGCAAAAAGGTTTTGAATGTGTGGGTCATGAAGCGGTCGTGACTCGAGACCTTCTCGTAATTGACCAGGCCAGTCATGTGGTATTGCCCGGTGTGGGTGCGTTTGGAGATTGTATGGACAATCTGGTTCGCTTTGAGCTAACGGATGTTATCTACCGCTCCATAGCTTCGGGAAAACCTTTTCTCGGCATTTGTTTGGGGTATCAATTGCTGTTTTCGGAAAGCGAAGAATTTGGGTGTCATCAAGGGTTAGGGGTTCTGGCGGGAAAGGTGAAAGCAATTCCCCGTCCGTCCGATGAAAGTCAGACATTCCTTAAGATTCCTCATATGGGGTGGAATACGATTCGAATCAACACGGTTGCTCCGCCATTACGTGGCATTTCCTCGGACTCCTACGTGTATTTCGTGCATTCTTATTATGTGGAACCAACGGATTGTGCTCTCGTCAGTACCCAAACCGACTATGGAATTCCCTTTGCGAGTAGTGTCTGGAAAGACAATGTTTTTGCCACTCAATGGCATCCCGAGAAAAGTCAGGCCGTCGGGTTGCAGGTCTTGAAAAATTTTGGTGATTGGCAATGAGGGGAATATGTCTTGCGATTAATGGGCGGTCGAACCCGTTGCCTGGTCGTTTCCTGGTCATGAGCCTTATCGGATGGTGGTGTCTCGGTGTAGGCTGTGTCCCCCCTAAAGTGCAAATTCAGGCCGCTCCACAATTCGATCCTTCCCGCATATCCAGTCTTGCCATCCTTCCGTTTCAGACTATCAAAACCCCTCAATTGGCAAATAGCTCGACACGTGGAGGCGTGAGGGATCCGGAAGAAATTCGCACACAATTTCGATTGCCGGGAACTGATCAGGCGGATGGGCCAGAATCCAGAACCGTTCGTTATGTGGTGCCTGTAACGGCGGCACATCGAATAACATTACAGGTGGCTTCGGTGTTGGCCAGCCGGCCTTCCTTGCGAGTGATTGGTCCAGAGGCGTCTTCTGCCGTGTTAGGGAAAGAACATTTGGAAGGAGAATCGTCTTGGCCCGTCATAGCCCAAGAGGTCGGAACCCGCTTGAAGGTGGATGGAGTTCTGACGGGACTCGTCCGGACATACCGTGAGCGTGAAGGGAGCAAGCTAGGAGCGAAGCCAGCGGCAGTCGGGTTTGAGGTGTATCTCCTCAGCCCGTCGGATGGAATGGTCTTGTGGACTGGGGAATTTTTTGAGGAACAAAAACCGCTCAACCAGGATGTGGTAGGGTTTTTTGAAAAGGGTGGAGGCTTTGTGACTGCCAATGAACTTGCCGAATTGGGTGTCCAAAAAGTGATGAAGGTTTTTCCTGTAGGTCTGGGCGAACAGGGGCCCCGTCCTTCCGCCTCGTCCTTGAAGGAGTACCCCTAGCCGATGCTATTGATTCCTGCAATTGATCTGAAGGACGGAAAATGTGTTCGGTTGCGGCAGGGGGAAATGGATCAGGTCACCAGGTATTCCGATGACCCCGTGGCGATGGCAGAGCATTGGCAGAGTCTTGGAGCCTGCTATCTTCATGTGGTGGATTTAGATGGTGCGGTCACCGGAACACCCAAGCACCTCTCACAGATTGAAGCCATCACCAAACGGTTAGCGATTCCCGTGCAGGTCGGTGGGGGCATACGAAACACGTCGACCATTCATGCCTACGTGTCTTGTGGGGTTGACCGGGTGGTGATTGGGACTGCGGCATTACAGGATGCTGATTTTTTGGCGGCAGCGGCGGAAGAATTTCCTGATAAAGTATTAATCGGGATTGATGTCAAGCAAGGTTTAGTTGCAGTGCATGGATGGAAAACCGTGTCCAGTCTGACCCCCAAGCAGGTCTTCGAGTCAGTGAAGGGCTTACCCTTGGGAGGCATGGTCTTTACGGACATTTCTCGGGACGGAATGTTGGCAGGACCAAATATTTCGGCTCTCCGAGAAGCTGTGGCTATCTCGCCGTTTCCCGTTATTGCCTCAGGCGGAGTCACGGTCCTGAAGGATGTGCAAACCATTCAGGCCCTCGGAAGCAAGATTTCCGGAATCATTATTGGAAAGGCTTTATATGAAGGGACGTTGGATTTGAAAGCGGCTCTGGATATGGTGGCTTCGGCAGAAGCGTCACGAACATCATGCTGACGAAGCGAATCATCCCGTGCCTGGATGTCAAAGATGGACGAGTGGTAAAAGGGGTCTCCTTTGTCAATTTGCGCGATGCGGGAGATCCAGTGCACATTGCGCAGGTGTATGATCGTGAAGGCGCGGATGAGCTGTGTTTTCTGGATATTACCGCTTCCCATGAAAAGCGTGATACGATTTTAGATGTGGTGATTCGGACGGCAGAGCAGGTGTTTATGCCGCTCACCGTTGGGGGAGGGATCCGGACGATTGAGGATATTCGCCGGTTATTAGAGGCCGGGGCGGACAAAGTTAGCATTAATACGACTGCAGTGGAGCATCCGGAATTCGTGAAAGCCGCTGCCAATCGTTTCGGTTCGCAATGTATCGTTGTGGCAATTGATGCGAAACGGGCAACGACGTGTGAAGGAGGTGAATCCGGGTGGGAAGTGTTTACCCATGGAGGGCGGAACTCGACCGGCCTGGATGCCGTTGAGTGGGCGAAACGGATGAAGGACTATGGAGCCGGAGAGATTCTTCTGACCAGTATGGATCAGGACGGAAAGCAGGACGGATATGATTTGGCCTTAACGGCGGCTATTTCCGAGTCCATCTCTATTCCTGTCATTGCCTCCGGGGGGGCTGGCACGCTTCAGCACCTGTTTGAGGCATTTCATGTGGGGAAAGCAGATGCGGTGCTGGCGGCATCTATTTTTCATTATCAAAGGTATTCAATCGGGCAAGCCAAATCGTATTTGGCTCAACAGGGTATCCCTGTGCGCCCGGGGACCGTCCCGGTTTCCATTTCCTAACGAAAAATGAGCGAAGTCTCTTCGAGAAGCACATTGCAGTTTGATGAACACGGATTGCTCCCCTGTGTTGTGCAGGATTGGTTGGACGGGACGGTGTTGATGGTGGGGTTTATGAACCAACAGGCATGGAAGGTGACTTCCGAATCCCAACGGGTGCATTTCTGGAGTCGATCACGAAAGCGATTATGGAAAAAAGGTGAGACGTCCGGTCATGAGTTACTCCTGAAAGAAATGTTTGTGGATTGTGATCGGGATACGATTTTGGTGAAAGCCCAACCCATTGGACCGACGTGTCATACCGGGACCCGGTCATGTTTTTTTTCTCCGCTGCCTTCTTCGAATTTTGAAGAGGCTCCGTCATTTTTGCCAGGGACGGCTTGGGGAGGGATTACCCGGCGTTTGTATGAAATGGCCGGCGATCGGAAAGCCAATCCAAGCCCTGATTCCTATGTGTCGAAATTAATGGAAGGTGGGCTCGATCGTATTTTAAAAAAGGTGGTGGAAGAAGCCGGGGAGGTCTTGCTAGCAGGGAAAAATGGTGATCGAGACGAAATTATCTATGAAATGGCTGATTTGTGGTTTCATACCCTTATCATGCTCGGACATTTTTCCATTCCTCCTGAAGAGGTCTATCAAGAGCTTGGCAAGCGATTTGGCAAATCAGGAATTCGACAGCCTGAAGGAGGATCGACTCATGGGTGATTGTCTTTTTTGTCAAATCCTAAAGGGGGCCATTCCCGCCGACACACGGTTTGAGGATGAACATTCGTTCGTCTTTGACGATATCAACCCTCAAGCGCAGGTGCATATGTTAGTGATTCCAAAGCGCCATGTGGTGTCTTTGGACGATACGAAAGAGACGGATGTCATCTTATTAGGTCATTTGATGATGGTCTGTGCCAAGATGGCCAGGGAGCGCCGAATTGCCGATAGCGGGTATCGAGTCGTGGCGAATACCGGGCGGGAAGCCGGGCAAAGTGTCTTTCATTTACACTTTCATGTGATGGGAGGTCGGACATTTTCATGGCCTCCCGGGTAAGGCTGGCTTGCTCGGGAAGAAGCTCCACGATAACATCCGTCGTTCAAAGGAAACGGGATTCGTGATGTGTTCTCAACATAGTCGGTAGTGGCAAGTGAGATGGCAGGCGAAAAACGAGGGATTCCTCCAGAGATTCTTCAACAAATTCGAGATCGAATTGACATTATTGATCTCATTTCCACCTACGTGAGTCTCTCCAAGGCTGGGCAAAATTTTAAAGGGCTGTGCCCCTTCCATTCAGAAAAAACTCCCTCATTTTCGGTCAACCCCGTTCGACAAATGTTTTATTGTTTTGGCTGCAGTGTCGGAGGAGATGCCTTTACCTTTTTGATGAAACAAGAAGGCATGGATTTTATGGAGGCTCTGCGTGAATTAAGCCAACGGACAGGGGTGGTCCTTCCGGAACGCCGGGAATCAGCGGTAAAGACCACTTCAGGATTATCTCGTGAACGGTATCTCCATGTGTATCAATTGGCTGCCTCCTGGTATCACCGCAATCTTCAGGAAACCCCTGAAGGACAAGCTGCCCGTGATTACTTGGATCAACGAGGGATTACCAGGGAATCCTGGGGCACATTTCAATTGGGGTTTGTTCCTGATGGATGGAATGGTCTTTCCAAATGGATGGAACGGCAATCCGTCAAGCCGGAAGAACTCATTCAGGCTGGATTGGTGGTGCGCAAAGAGTCGGAAGATGGAAAGAGGGTCGCACTGTATGATCGGTTTCGGGCGCGGGTGATGTTTCCCATTACGGATCCACGGGGAAAGGTTTTGGGATTCGGGGGGCGGATCCTGGTGGACGGAGCGTCTCCCAAATATCTCAATTCACCGGAAACCGATCTGTTTTTTAAGGGGCGGTCGCTGTATGGAATGGATAAGGCCCGGCAATCAGGCACCGTTTCTGGCAGGTTTTATTTGGTTGAAGGATATTTTGATGTCATCGCTCTCCACCAATACGGGATTGAAAACGCCGTGGCACCATTGGGAACGGCGTTAACCTCCGATCATGTCCAGATTTTGCGCCGATTGGCCCCTTCGGTAATGCTCGTCTTTGATGGAGATGCCGCAGGGGTTGGCGCGGCCTTACGGACGCTTGATTTGTTCATGAATTCCGGTATTGAAGTCCGGGTACTGCTGCTCCCGGCCGGGGAAGATCCTGACACATTTATTCGGAAAAACGGAGTACCGGCGTTTCGTGAGTTGGAGGGGAGAGCCTCGACGTTATTGGATTTTGCCATTATGTCGGTATTGAATCAAACCCAGAAGGATTCTATCCAAGATCGAGTCAAACGGGCTGATGACATACTTGCGATCCTTCATAAGACCAAAAATCCGATAGAAAAAGAAGAATACCTGAAAGTTGTTTCCGAACGATTGGGTATTCGACCGGATTTGCTTAGAAAACGCCTTCCGACTTTTTCCCGGCCGATGCATGTCGCCCGGACTGCTAAGGGGCAGGAACAAGCTGCCACGAATCTGGAAATTCCTCAAGGCAAACCAGAGGAACGACATCTTATTGTGTTATTACTTCAAGGTCGCTTGGAGCCGGGTCAAATCCGTCAACTCGACGAAGAGGTGTTCACCGTTCCACTCTATCGGCATATTCTTGGCACGGCTCGTCGGCATACGGATGGAGAAGGGCATGTGAATCTCGATGCGCTGCATGCTGAATTCAGTGAAGATCAGGCTTATGAATCGGTTATTTCCCGCTTGAGTGTGGAGGAATACTATTGTGATGAAGTGTCTATTCATGTCGCTGGATGTCTCCGTGTTTTAAAGGAAAAACAGATCCAACGCCTCATGGATGAAGTGATAAATCAACTCAAGGTTGCGCAACGGGAAGGACGCCAGGAATTGGTGGATGCCTTGGTCGCGGAGTCCAATGCACTTCGGCAGAAAAAAGCCTCATTAACGGCTTCTTCATGAGTTTCGAGTGTTCGAGGGAATAAAATGGGTACGGGGATTTTTTCCTGAGCGCCATTTATGGTAAAAGAGAGGGTGTGCCGTTTGGTTTCGGGCCCATAGCTCAGTTGGTTAGAGCGACTGACTCATAATCAGTTGGTCCCAGGTTCAAGTCCTGGTGGGCCCACCACGAGACAGGGCCGGACTTGAGTAATAGGGTGAGTCAATGTGTTTTAGGATATTGATATTGAGGACTTTGTGAATTTGCAGTTGCAATACCTGATTAATCTTCAAAAATTTGATCTTCGAATTTTTCAGATTCAAGACCAATTGCGGAAAGCTCCAGAGCTTCTCAAATCCGCCGAATCACCCCTCCAAGATATTCTCGCCAGATTGCAAGTCCTTAAAAACACCAGTGAATCTCTCGTCAAACAACGGCGGAGTGCGGAACGGGAACTTGCCACCCAAGAAGAGCAACTGCAGAAGATCAGAAACCGGCTCTCCGAATTAAAAACGAACAAGGAATATCAGGCACACCTTTTTGAAATCGAGTTAGCTCGAAAGAAAAAAGACTCTATTGAGGAGAATGTGCTGGAAATGATGGAGCGGGTAGAACAGAACCAGCAGGCCATCAAAGAGCTAGAAGAACAAACCACAGAAGTCCAGAAAGCTTTTGATATTGAAAAGGCGAGACTGGAGACCCATTTTGCCAATTTGGCGAATGAATTAGCCGATTTGGACCGTCAGCAAAATACTCTTGCAGAATTAGTGGACAAGCCATTGCTCCTTCGATACAACCGATTAAAGACCATGAGAAAAGGGTATGCCGTCGCCCAGCTTCGTCATGGTGCCTGCGGAGGGTGCCAGCTTCAGCTTCCTCCTCAACTGGTTGCAGAGGTGAAACGCGGGGATGAACTTTTGGATTGTTCCTATTGCCATCGGATTCTCTATTTGACGAGCCACCTGGAAGAGGAAATAACCGAATAGCCTTTTCTCCAGGTGCTGCCCCTCTTGCATTCCTTTTTTTGTCAACCTACCATGGTGAGTGATGGTGCGAGTGGGCCGGGTGGCCGCTCACGGAAATTTTCGTGAGAGGAAAGTCCGGACTCCAAAGGGCAAGGTGCTGGGTAACACCCAGGCGGAGCAATCCGACACCGGCGCCACAGAAAATATACCGCCAATGGCAAATTCTTCGGTTTTTGCCAGGTAAGGGTGAAATGGTGGGGTAAGAGCCCACCGCACCTGTGGTGACACAGGTGGCAGGGTAAGCGTCACCTGGAGCAAAACCAAATAGGGGGACGATTCCCGGTTTCTTGAAGGAATCGATTTCTTCTTGGACTGGGAGAGAGACCGGCCCGGTCGAGGTTCTCGGGTAGGTTGCTTGAAGCCTAGGGTAACTTAGGTTCCAGAGAAATGGTCACCACTGGATGAAACTCGTTTCATCTTGTACAGAATCCGGCTTACAGGCCCACTCCTTCACCATCTCTACGGTTTTGTGATTGGCCAAGATTGTGGTGGTTTTTTCATGTGATGACAAGGCGTTCTTCGGGAGATTCTACAAATGCAAGGAGGCAATCCTACGGAAGGGGCCATGTGTTGTTCAGTTGACTGAAAACGTCCAGATGGTTAAGAGTAACGTCTTGATTTGACTCGTGTTTTCCCCATTGATACA
Source organism: Nitrospira sp. (assembly GCA_020430245.1). GTDB lineage: Bacteria > Nitrospirota > Nitrospiria > Nitrospirales > UBA8639 > Nitrospira_E. Next base: position 351 of record JAGQKG010000039.1, on the reverse strand, counting down.
ATGTCGGGTCGATCGCTCCTGTGTTTATTATAAAAGGCCTTACGCACATCCTGAAATATTGCGTCCCCATCGTCTAGCCTGGCCTAGGACGCCGGCCTTTCAAGCCGGCAACACGGGTTCGAATCCCGTTGGGGACGCCATAGCTTAAGCCGTTGAAGAAAACTTCAACGGCTTTTTTTTATTTTTATCAATGACAGTATTTTTAGCTTTTATATAGCAGGTTTTGAACGAAATCGGCTGTGGTCTCTTTCCTCGCTCGGTTAAGTTGGATATGGTAAGCATAATATCTATATGTATTGGGGAGACTTGTCGAATCTTCATCTACTGATTAAGAAAATGGGGTTTCTTTTT
>JAGQKG010000399.1 GCA_020430245.1 Nitrospira sp. | reverse complement strand
TTATGGCCCTGTGTCATGGTTATTACAACCTTTTTTTGAGCCTTATATACAACTTTCTGGCACGTGCAGAGATCAAACCCGGCCTTCTTTCGGATTTCTTTAGTACTAGGACGGAGAAATATTGATGCGTTTCCCCTCTGCCTTTTCTCGGCAGAGGGAAAAACGATGTTTCTCCTGCTCTGAAAGTAGGGCGCTTGTCAGCCCTGGCAGGTTCTTTGTTGAGGGAGAGCGTGGATTAGGTTGCCGGAATCGCTTCCTTTGCAGGCGTGCCGCCTTTTGCGGCAGGAGCGGGAGGCGAGACCTTTTTGGCTTTTTCAGTATCCTGATAAGCTTTGTCTTGCGCCATCCAATCCTGTCTGAGTTTTTCTGATACGATTTTTGTATTTTCAAGCCTTTCAGGGGTTTTGGTTAGGGTTCTTTCGTGAGCTTCAATCGCAGCGCCTATGGTATTCGAGCTGTATTGATCGAATAGGACGCGAATGATCTCCACGTTCGGGAGGGTTTCGGAATACCGTGCGGTGTACGTTTTCCCTCTTGCCGTTAAGCTTTTCCCATCTTCTTCAACCAAGGCTACGGTACCGGCCGGTACATCCTTTCCAGTAAATTTATGTAGCTTCCCGTGATCCCCAATGGCATAGCGTGTGATTTCGGTTCCCATGTGACCTACCCTTTGTTATGTGTTGATGATAATAGCTTTGGATTAGACAGACGGGGTGTGAGTGTATTTGGAGTCTTGGTCCAGACAAAGACACCATACATTCCAGTATGTCTCGATTGGATTGATTATGAAGGCTCCAGAGCTAGAGAGCAATGGGCCAGGTATCAAAAATGAATTATTGGGTCTTCAGTCGAGGGAGTTCGTGTCAGGAGGATAACAGGGTTAAGAAGATGTTTTAGGAGGGGTCATTTGCAGGAAGTGTTGATGTCAGACCATTCAGATTGAAATGGAAAGGTTTGATAGGTTCTGGAATCGGGTGGCAGTAAGGATGTCAGGTGTGCCAGGCGGTCTTGGGTCGCTGGATGGGTCGAAAGATAACGAAGGGGGTCGTTTACAGGTTGTTCTTTTCCAAGTTTGGTGAAAAAGGTAATCATCCCCTTGGGGTCAATCTTTGCTTGTTGTAATAGGTGGAAGCCCTGTTTATCGGCCTGGTCTTCCGCGTCACGGCTGTAGGACAGGGTCTGAAGAGTTTGGGCGGCTTGGAGTGCATACGCCATCATGCCGCTGGCATCTCCGCTGAGGGCAGCGATAACGAAAGCCATCGACACATGCCGAACGATAAGGTGCATGGTGTGACGAAGCAGAATGTGTTGAATTTCATGAGCCAGCACTCCGGCAAATTCTTCGGGCGAACTCGTGTCCTGAAGAAGACCACGAAAAACTATGACATATCCGCCCGGAGCAGCCATGGCGTTGACGACGGGACTATC
>JAGQKG010000398.1 GCA_020430245.1 Nitrospira sp. | reverse complement strand
CCAGCGGGGGAAGCTGAATCAATTGGCACGCAGGTGGCTGAACAATTGTTGGACGGTGGGGCGCAGCCCATTCTCCAGGAAATTTATGGGATGGCATGACCAAGTCAGTTGCCATTCATGGTCGGGTGTTTTTGGTTGGAGCCGGACCTGGCGATGCCAAGTTGCTGACCTTACGAGGGAAAGAGTGTCTCGAGCAGGCTGACGTGGTTCTCTACGATCACTTGGCTAATCCAGAATTGTTGAAATTTGCTCCTTCTCACGCCGAGTGTATTTATGTTGGCAGAAAAGGGCGTGGTGCCTATCGGGATCAGGCAGAGATTCACGCCTTGTTGGTTACCAAAGCTCAAGAAGGTAAGTGTGTCGTGCGACTCAAGGGGGGGGATCCTTTTGTGTTTGGCCGTGGAGGTGAAGAAGCCGAAGCGATCGCTGACGCTGAGATCCCATTTGAAGTCGTACCTGGAGTGACGGCTGCCGTGGCTGTGCCGGCTTATGCCGGCATTCCCGTGACACACCGGACCCTCGCCTCGACGGTTGCATTTGTGACCGGCCATGAAGATCCAACCAAACCATCGAGTGCAATGGAATGGCCGCGTTTCGCTTCGGCTGAAGGGACCCTTGTCTTTTTAATGGGCATGAAAAATCTTCCGCAGATTGTGGAACGGCTCATTCAAGAAGGCAAGCCTGCGACGACCCCCGTGGCGGTGATTCGATGGGGGACCTATGCTCGTCAACGAACAGTGGTGGGAACGTTATCAGACATCGTGGAATTAGCCTCTCAGGCAGACATGAGTCCGCCATCAGTGATTGTCGTGGGTGAAGTCGTTCGGTTACGTGAACGACTGAACTGGCATGAATCACGGCCTCTGTTTGGACAAGGGGTTTTAGTGACCAGACCTCGTGCCCAGGCGCCGGCTCTTTCAAATTTGCTGGCGGCGCAGGGTGCGGAACCGGTGGAATGTCCTACGTTGGAGATTCATCCTCCTGATAGCTGGACACCTGTGGATGAGGCGATTGCCGCGATTTCGACATATGACTGGGTGATTTTCACGAGTGTAAATGGTGTGCAATCCTTCATGGAACGTCTCTGGTTTCATCACAAAGATGTGCGGAGCTTGGCCGGAATCCGTGTGTGTTGTATAGGTCCTCGAACCCGGGAAGAGGCTGCTCGTTGGGGGATTGCCTCGGATCTGGTTCCTCAAGATTTCCAGGCAGAGGGGATTTTGCAGGCCCTCGGGGGGTTAGGGGTCGCCAGTCAACGGATTTTGATTCCTCGAGCCAAAGTGGCACGGGAGATTCTTCCTGACCAGTTGAAAGCCATGGGTGCCACCGTTCATGTGGTTCATGCGTATCAATCCCTTCCTCCTAGTGTCGATATGGGCCCTCTTCGTGATCGGCTGTGCAACAGGGAAATTCAGTATGTGACCTTTACCAGTTCTTCAACAGTGAAAAATTTTTGTCAGTTGTT
>JAGQKG010000397.1 GCA_020430245.1 Nitrospira sp. | reverse complement strand
TACGGCAAAAATCCGAACACATTCTTGGAAGAAAATTACCAGGTTATTCCCAAAGGCAACGTTCTGTGTCTGGCCGAAGGGGAAGGACGAAATGCGGTCTTTCTTGCGAAGCAGGGTTATTCCGTCACCGCTGTCGATGGCTCCCAAGTCGGTCTACAGAAGGCCAAAAAATTGGCTGAAGAGCATGGTGTGTCTATCGAAGTCATTCATGCAGACTTAGCCGATTTTGACATAGGTGAAAGCCGGTGGGAGGGCATTGTTTCGATTTTCTGCCCCTTGCCTTCGGCCCTCCGAAAGGAGCTGCATAAAAAGGTGGTCGCAGGGCTCAAACCTCAGGGTGTCTATCTTGTGGAAGCCTATACCCCGGATCAGTTGAAGCATGGCACCGGCGGGGGAACGTCGGCCGATTCGATGACCACAAAAGAATCGTTACGTCTTGAATTAGACAGCTTGAAGTTCAGACATCTTCTCGAGCTTGAAAGGGATATCGTCGAGGGCATGTATCACACAGGACTTGGTGCGGTGGTTCAAGCCATTGCCTCAAAAGAAATATAATGATTACGCGAGAGAATCGCATTCTTCGACAAGCACAAGAAATGAACACCTGCGAGCTTTTGCTTCCGTGAAGTGGAAGGCTTGACCGACAGATCCATAGCTCTTTCGTGGACGCCAGCACTTGGCACATTTTGGAGTATTGTGCTATTTTCAAATCATGAAAATCAGTGCTGCTGATGCCCTCGAATTGTCAGTTCCGGAACGTATTAAACTGGTCACAGAAATCTGGGACAGCATCGCCGAATGCCCAGAGCAGATCGAACTGACTGATGCGACACGCCAGCTTCTCCGAAAAAGGCTGGCTGCCTATCGGACGAATCCAGACGCCGGGTCGCCGTGGGAAGACGTTAAACGCCGAATTCTGAACGGATGAGCCGCAAGCTCATCGTTACAAAGGGGGCTGAGGCAGACATTCTCCACGGCTACCTCTCGTATGAAGAAAAGCAGGAAGGCCTTGGCGAGCGATTCATGGACGAAATTGAACTCGCTTGCGGTCGAATTCTACCCAACCCATTTTTGTACCAGGAAGTGGAGCCGGACATCCGAAGGGCGGTAACCCACAAGTTTCCGTACCTTGTGTTCTATACCTTCGACAAAGAGACCGTACAGTTACTCGCGGTCATTCATGGCTCTCAAGACCCTGCCTATATCAACCAACGACTTGGTGCCTAACCACCGCTTCGAAGCGACGGCTCATTTGAGTGCCAACCTGTGACAGGAGTAGGGCCATGATCAAACACTTCGATCACGTCACCATTGTGGTCAGAGATGTCGAGGCAGCCAAGCAGTTTTTCGGCCTGCTGGGGTTCAAGGAAGACAAGTCCGTCGTGATCGCAGGCCCCCAGTTCTCGAACTACATGGGGGTGGACGGTATCGAGGCTGAACACATCACTCTTGTGCTTGCCAACGTTTC
>JAGQKG010000396.1 GCA_020430245.1 Nitrospira sp. | reverse complement strand
CACGGCATACTTTATCCGAACGATCCGCCCTTCCAGATTCACTTCTCCATAGAACACATTAGGTGGGAGCCAACGATTGAGGAGAGCCAACCAAACAGACCGGTAGACGGAAGCATACTGATCGACAATGACATAACAATCCACTAACCCGTCTTGATCCGTTCCCGCCCGCAAGCAGGAGCCATACAATAAGATTCCTTGGACCGCCTTCCCGTATTTTGTAGCCAGGAAATTTCCCGCTGCTTCAATGGACACCGGAAGGGGTCGAGCGCTCGGCTGACTAACGACCTCGAGGACTGTTGGGGAACCGTCCATAACAGTTATTCAGTCTTTAACCGCACAAATGACAGCTCCCCAGGAGAATCCAGGGTTAAAGGCTCTTCAGGCATAGAAGACACGTACACCTCACCATCCAAGACAAATCCGCTGTTAAACACCAAACGAACCTCTGAGAGGTTTTCACTGACATAGCCATGTTCCGTCGTGGCTAAAGGATGAGTCCTCCCACGCAACAATGTTGGCAAGGCACGCCATAAATAGCGATACGGCACTCGAAGGCTCGTGTAGCGTAAAGGCCAGGATTGCTTGCCCCAAAACGGCCGCATCCCTAAAAATAAGCGATTCAAGGTGGTGACCAGCAAGACTAAATACTCATGCTGGAAAGATGCTGATTCTCCAGTTGCCACACGCACCGTGATGGGATTCAATCCTTTTCGGGAACCGGTGGCCAGCGCCAATAAAAATTTCAGCAGAATCAGCCCTGCCCCCCATTCCCCTAACCGGCCTATCGACTGTTTGGTTTCCAGGCCTAGTTGCGTGCCATGATAAATCGCCCCGGCCCCGAAAAACATCCCATGCAGCGGTTCACGGCTTTCTGGAAATCGAATACGAAGAACCGGTCGTGTTTCAAAAGATAATCTCGGAGTCCTCGCTGCGGCTTGCCCCAACAACTGTTCAAGCGTGTGTGGCTCAAATTTTCCTAAACCCACATCCCCCGCAATCAGATTGGCCGTCCCTGCGGGCAACACAGCCAACCGGGGCATGACGGCAAAAGGATGGTGATGAAACAAAGCCCCCATGGTGGCTTGAATGGTCCCATCCCCTCCATTGACGACCACACAATTCACCTGACGGTGGGCAAACGTCCTCAAAGCATCGAGGATATCCGTAGGCGTGTTGACTTCAGCCCGTTGCACTTTGGGATATCTGGTGTAAATTTCCTGGAAAAGAGCCGGCTTCCGCCTATTACGTCCACTCAGCGAATTATGAAGGATCCCCACATGCATCATAGACCCGGTGTGGCCGACCTCACGCGACGGCAAAGTTGGGATGGGAAGCATTTACATTGTGGAGTATGAGCAGATGTCAAAATATGAAAGATCTACATGAACGATCATTTGATGGTGACCGGAGGATTGGTAAACATTCTCACTGCCAGAGAATTTCGATTCACTGGATCGATCTCAGCCAACCAGGAAGTGAGGGAACCTACCCTGGCTTTTCCCCAACCTGCCATGAGGAGTCTAACCAGAAGAA
>JAGQKG010000395.1 GCA_020430245.1 Nitrospira sp. | reverse complement strand
CAATGGAGGGCCAGATGGGTGTGCAACCTCCACTTGAATCAGGGACGTGGCACCTTCTACCTGACCCTGGCTGATGACGATTTCGACTGGGGAATATGGTGTTGGATTTGCCGACGTAAATGACGTGGGGATGAGTGCATTTTCTGATGGAAATCCAAAGAAGACCAGACTGCCTCGGTTATTTAGTGAATGGGTCGCGATTATTCCATCCCCATCCTGATAGTGAGGAGTCAGAGAACTATGCCCCGCCCGTTCCGCATCATATTCGGTTTTATGACGAATTTTAGTCCAGTAAGGGAGAGCAGTTTGCACACTATTTGGAAAAACTGCCGTATTGGTGAGATTTCCACTCGAAGGAAAATAGTTTGTGAAACCCCCTGAATATTCAGGATCATACTGTGGGTTCCACTCAGGGGAGGACAACACATAGGCGGACCAATTTGCTTGCAGGATGGGAGAAGGATCGCCGAGATACCCTGGATTTGACAAGGAAGATCCACCTAAACGAACGGCAGTTTCTGCGATGCCCGCCTCTGCGGCATAGAACGTAGCCATCGCCCTTCGGAAATTTCCACTGATTTGTAGGTCGGTGGACGTGGCAAACAGAATCGTCGCACCCATAATTGTAGAAATAGCGACCAATAACAAGGCTGCAATGAGCGCTCCGCCCATGGAATTGTGATAAGTCCTTATTCCTTCCTTGCTATTGAATCCGGTCATGATTGAACATTTCTCATCGTGATTCGGGAATGGAGAGTCACAGTTCGATATCCACCGTTTTTGGCATACTGTGGATCAGGCTGTGACGTTCGGGCTGTTACTGAAATTCTCACTTGTCGAATAGCTTTGGAATCTGTGGTCGGGTTCCCACCCTGATCAAGATAGTCTATGACAAACGCTTCAATATCCTCACCAAATGGTTGATTTCCTCCACCGGTATTACGCCGAAGCATGTGAGTCGTGGCATCATAGACAAAGGCAATCGATTCATTGGCATCGCTGGTGATGCCATTACCATTCATATCCGCCTTGATAGAGAGCTTTTGTGGATCATACGTAATCCCCTCAAAGTCATTCGTAAGATCGCCATCACGATTCACTCCGCGAGGATCATAACCGGCCATCAGGATTTCCCGGGTCACCAAATCCACCACCACGCGAGCCTGTTGCTGCATGTCCAAGATTTGCTCTCGCACACCCTGGGCTTTGAGTTCTTGGATATACAGGGCATAGACCACACTCACTGTCAGGAAACTCAGGCCCAGGGCCACCACGACCTCAACGAGTGTATACCCCTGAGGGGACCCTATCGAAACATGTGGCATCCGCGTATTCACTTTTACTTTGTGAGATAAGTGGTAAGTGTGGTGGAATGCGCATCGTGATCCCACCGCACTTCGACTGTAACGGTGTGTAACCCGGATATTGGAAAATGCGGTTGAATAGTGAGCGTTCGTTGATGATGACTCGCGCCGGCAATGGAGCCATAGGGTTCCGTGTTAGCCCATGCAGCGGTTAACGAATTGGGCACTCCATCCCGGCGCACGTCTTCCAATTTTTCCTGGGCGAGGGTAACGGCTCTGGTCATTTTTTCA
>JAGQKG010000394.1 GCA_020430245.1 Nitrospira sp. | reverse complement strand
GGCCATCAGGCGCTCCTTGAAACCTGCAAGCGATGCTTTGAGTCACTGTTTATCGATCGTGCCATTTTCTATCGAGTAGATAAAGGATTCGACCATCTCCAAATCGCCCTGTCTATCGGGGCGCAACAATGAGAAGACCATCATCAACACCCAAGCTAGAGTTCCTCCATAACCGTTTTGCTGCATCCCTCCGTCTTTGACCAATCCTATCAGATTATTTCCGATCTGAATCATACACCATCAAAACCTTCCCACCACCCTCCACAGTTGCAGTTTGCCATCTTGGTCTGCTCATCCTTCTACGGATCGGCCAGGGCATTCATCTGATCGGTTCTTCAACTTTTCGCCGACATACTGGACGCTTGGCATTTGAGCGGTTCGCAAACGACCTCCCCGTCCTTATTCCACCGGTTCGGAAATTTATAAGACGAAACTCCCGGAGTACCAGGGGAATCCAGTTGGCATTCGAAGAATTTTGTAAGGTAATCCAATGGTTACTTTATAGTACCTACTTTACTTTGGTAACTAGTTACTTATCTAAACTAAAGAAACTTGATAAGGGCAAACGGGTTAAAATCTCAATGAAGGTGATAACATGGGAATGTGCGAACGCTGCAGTGGATTCATGGTGAGAGACAGTATTTATAACGTGGACGGACAATTTTTAGAAATTGAAATGGGGAGATGCCTCAATTGCGGTCATGTCGTTGATCTCACTCTTTTGAAAACCCGTCCAGTGGGAAGGGGTAAAGTCCCGGTAAAAAAAGAAGAGGTACTTGTCTGACCATATTTTCTTGGTCATTTCGAGTGGATCATGTGAAGAACGCGAAAAGGAGTTGCCAATGACAGAATTTATCGAAGAGCATACTTGCCGGAATGTACTGACAGGCATAATCATAGCCGGATCCCTATGGATACATTTCGTGACCGCTAGCATGATCCCGTTATTCACACGAAGCCGGACGCGACAGCCCAGGAATATACTCGGCGTAAAAGATGTTCCCAAACAACGCTCTTCATGAATTCGATCGGGAAAGGGTGTCGAGATTATCGGGAAAGTCAAGTCTTTCAGGAGTCTGTACGGATACCAGGGAGGTAATGATGGACATGATCCGTTCGACTATCCCACATAGGATCCACCAGCTTACTGGAATGATCGCTCACATTGGCCATGGCGCAAATGTGAGCCTGATCTTGGCTATTTCAGGGTGAACCCCCTAACTGCTTCATGCCGTACCAACGTCCCAGGCTATGACCAAGGAACAGGCCGTAAAGCTGGGAGAAGACTTCGGCATCATCGTCGGAGAAGTGGACAAAGAAATACGGGACTTTCTGGGTTTAGAGCGGACCAAAGGCGTGGTAATTTTTGAGGTGATCGGTGGAAAGCCTGGGGCTCTTGCTGGAATAAAACCCCGGGCCCTCATTAAGGGAATCAATTCTGTCGAGGTAACCACCCTGGAGGATTTCGGCCTGGCTCTCCAGGACGCGTTGCCCACAGAAAATTTTTCAGTGGCAACGTATGAGCCGTCCGACCCGAACAATCAGGGGATTACCGGCGGAATTAACTTTCATTTTGTTAGAGTTGAAAAAAGCTAACCC
>JAGQKG010000393.1 GCA_020430245.1 Nitrospira sp. | reverse complement strand
TCGATTCCACTTCTCCCAATTGATCTTCAGCCTGCAGTGAAGTGCCGACTTTGGGAACATCCACAAAGACCACATCTCCCAAAGCATCCTGGGCAAAATGACTGATACCCAATGTCGCCTTTTTCCCTTCGACACGAATCCATTCGTGCTCCTTGTGAAAACGTAAATCCTGTGGCTCCATTCCTACCCCCTTTTGTTCAAACGATAATGGCGTTCATAGTTATATGATGTCTTACTGGACCAGGTTGAGTGCGTCCACCCATCTTAATGTGAAAAACACCCTCAGGGCACTCAAGAAAATGCGCGAAGATCGTGCACAACGCCAATTCCCGCCGGAAACTCACCTAGCAGTGATGAGCTGCTCCCGCCTGTTCCCGGCGAAATGCGCTTTCCTCTCTCCGCCGGCACACTCACCCACACCCGTCGGGGATCATCAAGCACGGGAAGCAAGCGGGTCAACACAGCCTTCGTCGAAATACGCCGGAGCTTCTCAATCGCCGACACTTGATCGGACGAGGAGTGACGATCAATTTCCGGACGCACAAAGAAAAAGGAAAACGGGCGCCGAATGGCTTCCATGGCATCCTGGGCATAGTCAATCAAAGCCCGAACCGGATCGGTCAACCCATGCGGATGGAGTTCCAGACCACATTGAACCGTCAAGTGGCGTTTGCGAAGCCGGTCAATCAATTGTTCAACAACGGTCAATCGCTCACGAGCCTTCCACCCCGCCCATCGCCAAAATACAGAACTTTCTTCCGGAGCGTCTGAACCCTGGATCGATCGACTCGACAATTTCGATGCTCTGAAAGGATCAAACCCGGGCTGAAAGGTACGCACGGGATCAAAACTCACACCGAAAGCGGTTTGAAATCGGCTCAACCCCGACCGCGACACCCCGTCATATACTCCCATAGGAAAATCATCGAGAAACACAAGACCATCCACGCTTTCCTCGGAAAGCTGCGTGAGAAAGTGATCAAGAAATTGTTGATACTCCGGATGAAAAAGATCAAAAAACCGGGAATCCTGAACCTGGCGAGTGATCGTATTATACGTGCCATCCCGCCATTCCGGCAAAGGAGAATCGTGCCAATTCCCGACACAACGAAGATTCACCCCCACATACACCAACAGCTCTAACCGGTGACTTCGCTTCACATATGAGCGCAAGAGAGATCGCAGATCAAGAAGGTGGCGTGGCGTATTCGAGACCTTATATTGATCGGTCTGAAAACCCGTCCCCTCGCACCCCAAGTCAATCAGCAACGTCGTAATTCCATCGGCTTTCATTTTTTTTATACCCTCGTCAAACCCACCGCCAGCCGGCAATTGTTCAAGCGTTAACCGGATGGCCTGAGTGTCGAGAGGAGGCATCGTAAATTGCTCAAGTAACTGTTGAAGTTCTTTGAACTGCAATTGGGCATCCGCCTGATAGGGATTGGCGTTCCCGGCGCTGGCGAGCGTGCGGTATTGATCCCTAGCGGCTTCCCATTCCCCAACCTGACGATAGGCTTGAGCCAGCACCCAACGGCTTTGGACTTCAATGGGTTCTTCGGGCAGAAGCGCCAGCAAACGCGTAAGTCCGCTAATCGCCTGCGGATAGGCTTTTTCATTAAAATACTCCTTCGACTGCTGA
>JAGQKG010000392.1 GCA_020430245.1 Nitrospira sp. | reverse complement strand
CCCGAATTGGCTCTGGTGACATCCTTTTCCCTCAAGTGTTCATTCAGTGCCCAAACACTTCAGGCCCCTCATGGGTTTCTGCGGAACAGCAGTGCCCACACACCAGCCGACCTCGTTCCGAGGGATTCTTGAAGAATCACCGAAAAATGTCAAGAATGTTTAGGATGCTCGTTGAGCGAAGATCTTAGGATGGAGATAAGTGCAGGATCAACTGCGACTATCGTTAAACAAACCCTGTTCGTTTGTGCCAGGAACCTGTAGACAAATGACCCGGCAACCGCCCTCGGGAGCGGCTTCAATAATCGCTGTGCATTCACCTTTCATGGATTCCCTTTTTTCACCGAACAGTTTGCCATGAACTGTGTGATGGCCCGTTTGTCACCAACATGCGACAGTGTGTCGAATGGCATCTTAAACCGAATATTACAACTCAATAATCAGCTCCACGTCCTTGCTTCCACCGTCCCGGGTTTTCTTGGATAAGGTATGCCAGGGTTTTTACCAGCTTCCCCATAACCAGGATTTACTTTATAGTATTACTGTTAGAAGAGGTTCTTTATTGTTTCAGAACGCTCTTACTCTTATGGTCTTTCCTTCTTTTCAAAAACCATCCTTTATGAGAGAGAAAGCCCTCGCTTTCTGCCTCTTCGTTTTCGTGGCCGCCGGCATTCAAGGTTGCTCTGATTCCGAAGACAAAGCCTCACCAACTACCCAGGAAAAGCCTGCACCTGTGACATCAGCAATTACGCCAAAAGATGCGCAGACGCCATCAAGCACCGATGTGCAGGAGAATGCTTCTCTACCGGTCGCAATATCGGAGCCCTCCCGCCAGCCGGCCCAAGAAGAACTGGACCGCGCGAACTTCGCCATAGGAAAAGCTGAACAACTCCTTCGTCGAGCTCCTATGGGCAAGGGATCGGACCTGGCGTTATCCGCTTTGGAGCGGGACCTGGATTCGGCTCGAACGCTTCTTCGAACCGGTCAAACTCATTTTGATGAACAGAAATTTGAAATAGCCCAAACTCAGGCCCACCAAGCCACGGAAAAAGCCTCGGCCGTGTATAAGCACATTGAACAGGCCATCAGTATAGTTAACGAGGATTCACGATAGCTTGACGGCTTTTAGGGTCAATCTGGTCTCTGGTGGTGATGTCCCATCATGGCTCCCGACAACCGAGATCTTCAGTTTCCCCGGAAGACTGTTGAAACGATCAGAACCACCGGTTCCATAGTTTTCTGGGCGGCGGTAGCTTGGGGAGTCTTGATACTTCCCTTGCTCGTTGTCCTCGCTTCACCTTTCCTGCATTCTGCCCAATCCATCCCGTTATCCATATCCTTCCTCCAGGTTTCTAATAGTCTTTCTCCAAATGGGACTCTCGATAAGCCGGCACACATGCCCCAGACCCTTTTTCAAGAAATTGAATCCTCGCCTTCCCAACCACACCAAACGGACTCCAACCGCTCACCGAATCAAAAGCCCGCGTCCACGCAGGGGAAAATATCCGTTCTTGTGGATATTTCCCGACATCGGCTTTTCGTGAAAATGGGCGATCGGATTCTGCATGAGGCCATTGCTTCAACCGGTAGCGGAAACACCTTAGTGGATCCCAGGAATCCTGAAAGAACATGGACATTCGAAACTCCCAAGG
>JAGQKG010000391.1 GCA_020430245.1 Nitrospira sp. | reverse complement strand
GCAAATGCAGCCCAAATCCCTGATTTTGCTCAAAATAATTCTCTGTTGTTTTTCCTCGCTTTCCAGATATTCCTGCTTGAACACTTAAACGAAGTGCTTTTTCTGCATCACCTACGACGGATTCACATTTGTCAAACAAGGAAGCCCTTATCCCAATTCCAGAATCTACGATCGCCAGATGAATACGAGCCGAAGGGCTAGAATATCGTTGGGCAACTACCAGCCTGAGATGGCCCTCTCCTGCATGTTGAACCGCATTGCGCATTGCTTCTTCCAAGGCGCGAGTCACGAAAGGTGCGATAAACGTATCAACGCCCAAAAGATCTGCAGCTTGTCTAATTAAATTGTCGACTTCCTTAAGGGAGTTAAAAACAGTCAGCTCGATAAAACGACCTGACGGATCATGATGGACTCCTGGGTAAACAGGCGATGGTTGATTCAATAAATCAAAAAACTTCATCCTTTCGAAATACCCTGGGTGCCTAGCTCCCTTGAAATCTTTTAGGTCTACCTCTGCTTGGTGTTTATTTTTCCGTTCACAAAGAGCCACAGCTAAAGCTGCCAAAGGAGTTGGCTCGATCCATCTATGACCCATCGTCTCAAGCATTACAGGTGTTTCGGGCTCCTCAATGTTCCAAATGTTATTTTCTTGGAGAAATTTGACAAAAGTTCCAATATCTAAACTGTTTGGCAGCACTACAGTTTGGGGAAACATAAGATTTAGCTTCCCTTAAATTCCAAGAAATATTGGCGTGGGAGGAAGGTGTGCTCCTTTGACAAAGTGAGTCCCACTTTCTCCATGTTCTCAATGACGCGTTCTCTGGGGACTAGATGGTGTTTGGAGAAGCTGAGTTTGCCAGACCGCTCATCGTGGTAGAAATCGACAATGATAACGCGTCCATTAGGTTTTAACGCGGATTTGATTTTGGCCCAATAATCGGCATGATGTTCGACGTGATGATACGCATTGCACAGAAAAACCAGGTCCACGCTGTTTTGGGAAAGTGACGGATCGTCCGGTTTAGCCAGAATGAATGAGGCTCGGTTGGCAATCCCGAGTTTTTCCAATTCCTGTTTGTTGTAGTCCAGCATTTTCTGCTCGATATCCACGGCCAGCACGTGCCCCGTTTCGCCAACCGCTTTCGCGAACCGGCGGGTAAAGTACCCTGAGCCTGCTCCCACATCAGCCACCACCATACCGGGCATGATGTTCAACGCTTCGATAACCTTTTCCGGCTGTTGGTATTCATCCCGTTCCGGGCGTTCAAGATTCTGGATGTAAGTGTCGATGTCCCACGGCTGGTGTGAACAGCCGGCAGTCAGACCGGTAAGGAGAAACGCCAGCAGGAGGCACCAATGCCCCAGGCGAGATTGTCGTGTGAATGAAATAATGGACTCTATGTTCATGATTGAATCTCCCATTTGTGAATGAATAGGCCAATGAGAAGAACTGTTATTTTATGGTATATGCGTGGTCACGCTACAAGAGGATAAGAGATAGGCAGCCTAGCTCTCCTATCCTCATTTCCCTTTCGCCTCCTCTGGCGGGCCCAGTTGTTCGATCACATAACCGTGAGGATGTGAAGGATGAACCATCTCCGTTCGTAGCCGGGGATGCCGTCGGGATGGAAGGTATCGCAATATCCCGGCCCGAAACTTCAGG
>JAGQKG010000390.1 GCA_020430245.1 Nitrospira sp. | reverse complement strand
AGTGTCACCGAAGCCGCCCCAAGAGTGATGGGCCATTTTCCGGTCAAGTCTGCGACAAGCGTTATCTGTCGATTGCCTGTATCGGCTCGAAGAAAGCAGTTTGAGATCACAAGACTCTTGGGGAGTGCGAGGGACACAGAAGGCAGGAAGGATTGGAGCAATTCCGCAAGGGGAAGATTTTCACCATCCCGTAACCCGCCAAACACTGTTGAAGAGGGAAGCTGGACAAAGGTCCTGAAGTGCGCTCCTGCTATGGTGCTCCCCGCATGGAGGGAAATGCCTCCCTGCCGATTCTGAGGGTCAGAGAGCGAATGGACTTCGATTTCGAGCACGATGTTGTCCAGACTCACCTGAGAGGGCCAAATAGACCAGCTGGCAGTTGTGCCGACAGCCATCGTTATGCAGGAACGACCTCCCTCTTCAGACCCATTCATAAGAATGATCCTGTTCAAAGAAAGGCCGGGTGGGCGTTGAAGTGGTTTTGGGAGATCGCTCACCATGCTCTTTCCCAGTAAATCGGTCAGGGGATCGAGCCCTTTGAGGGGAACGGCGGTTGGTGGAATGGCAAAAAGCTGCACGGTGAGGCCTGTGCTCTCCTGCGCAAATACGACTTCGATCTCGGCATTGGAAAGCTTGTAGAAGGAGCCCCTGCCCTTAACGATTAATTGGGTCGGAGATGGGAGGAGTTCAACACCTTGGAGGTTTACGGATCGGTCGCTTAATATGAGCCCGAGCAGGTCATCGACAGCCTGACAACCCGACGTTTGCGCGTTGAAGGCAAGCTCAGTCGCCTTGAGGGCATTTCGCATGGACTGTTCGATTGCCGAAAGACTCATCATCTTTCTGAAGCCTTTACCGTCGGATAAGGACCAGATTGGGGATGTTCGAGTACTTTTTTATTGAGGTGAGGTGTGTTTGGATTAATGCCGTACTCCCAAAATCGTTGTTTGACGGCCTTTGAAAAATTATCAAGTGAGTCAAATAATGTTGAGCCTTCTTTCCAGTCACGTCTCTCAGTAAATAATTGCTGTATCCTGGCATGGTCCTGAAAGATTTGAGCGATTAAATACGCACGATATTTTCCGAAGGAATTGGCATCCATCACAAGAAATTCCTCTTCATCTTCGTGATTCACTGCCGGAGTATTCCTATCGGCAAACCCGACTTCAGGTGGCTCGGCTCCTTGGGCGATCCCTTTGTTAGTGATAAGACGGTGAGTCATCGGTGGAATTTTGAGGCCGATCATGTTTTGCAGTGCCGGCTCAAACCCGTCAATAATTTTCACAACATCTGTGACTCCAGATTCCTCATATAAATAGATAATGATGGTGTCATTCCGTCCAAGCATGTCCGGCCCGGCGACTTTAGCTTCGTCCACGTTCATGTTTGGTTTGCCCGCATTCTCTTGTTCAAATAGCACGGATGTAAATATTTTTTCAAAAACCTTCAGCGCGGCCTCGGTGTTCCATTCCAGCGTATTAATATAAATACGCTGAGTCACCTTCTGGTCTTCATCATCTTCATCTCGTGCCCACAAGTGATAAAAGTCCTCCATCAAGTCATCGCGTAAATTCGGTGGGAAGGTCCTAGGGTTCCGTGAAAGGTATACTCCATGTAAGTATTTCATGAAAGGACCAATTTTCAATTTTTCACGTGGGTCGTCAGTTGCTTGAA
>JAGQKG010000038.1 GCA_020430245.1 Nitrospira sp. | reverse complement strand
GGCCTACGGTCCAACCCTGGTGTCCAAAAACCCTCGCAATGGCTCCACCGATCACTCCCGATCCTCCAAACACTATGACGTTTGAACCGGTCTTCACGTTTCCTACTCGTTATTGGCTGGAAGGTTTATGAGTATTTGGTTGACATGTGAGCCACTTCCCCACACCATGGGGGTTAAAGGAGAATAAGGAATAGGGATTTGATTGATTTGAAAGAGTCTTGCCCTGATCATCATTGAAGTTCCTCAGTTGTTAGTCTGCATAGGCCAGGGATATTGTCAATCCTTAAACGATCTTTAAATTCTTTAAATGAGGAAAGCAACATTTTCCTGTGAAATGGACTTTGGTCGGTCATTCTTGAATGGTATCTTGCCGGTTTTGATGATCCTATGGTAGGTTCACATCACTTTCTGCCTATGAAAATTTCCCTTACATCGTTTGGATTTTCATCCCGCGTTGGAACACTGGTTTTCCTTGGACTTTCCTTAGTGAGCCTGCCCGTCGGAGTTCATTCCGCTGTTTCCGCAAAATTTGTGTTGGAAAAAAGCCATGAGTATTTCCCCGATCATGTGGGGAATGAATGGGTGTATCAGGGAACCATGATCGAAGGAGGCATGGTTCAGATAAAAAATGAGGATACGCGTTTTACGAATGTTTCAAAAGTGACAGGGAAAGAAATTATAGAGGGCGTGGAAGTTACAGTGTTCCACGATACCAATCCCGGGAACCAGGGTCCGTCGGATAGTTACTATCGCCGTGATGCGGCAGGGATCCGATATTACGGGTCGAATCCAGGGACCACGCTAGAACGTCAACTAGTACCATATCAAATCGTGCGATTTCCTATAGAGGGTCCAAGCTCTTTCGAACAATTTCACCGGAAAGGGGTGGATTTCGGAATGGATGTGGACCGGGATGGAGAAAAAGAAACGGTGGACATTATCGCAACCGTGTCGGTTCAGGGGCAAGACACCGTGGTGGTGCCGGCTGGTGTTTTTCCCGATGCCATTCGTCTTGAAGCCAAAATGATCATGCAGGTGTATTTGTCTGAGAGCGGGGAGTCGATTCAGGGAACGGATACGATGACAGCATGGTTTGCTCGAGGAGTGGGATTGCTCAAATACATTGAACGCCAAATAATTCCTTCCATTCAAAGTCAGAATGAACGGATGGTCGAAGTGATTGAGGAATTGGAAAAAGTGACCTTGGCATCTGAAGTGGCTTTATTGCGTCGGAGCGAAGCCACGGCGAAGCGTGTTTTCCGTAATAATCTTTTCTACCATGAATTGCTCAAGATATCCGCTTCCACCTGCCTTCCGGCCGATTCCTGATAATCGATGTCCTCCAAAGGGTTGCCTGCTCACCAATGATCCGGTGATCGCGCGATTGATATACAAATTCCCCACATCAAATGCCTCACGGGCCAGTTGAATATTGGCAGGACTGCGTGAATATATTCCCCCTGTCAATGCATAGAGGGAATCATTAGCTAATTTCAGTGCTTCGGAAATGGTTGCGGCCTTCAGCACAACCATGACTGGTCCAAAAATTTCCTCTTGAACGACAGGGTGGGAAGGCGACAAATTCGTCAGAATCACCGGCCCTTGAAAATAGCCAGGTCCTTCAAGCTGGCGATCGAGAATGCAAGTACCATCGGTTTTTCCACGTTGCACGTAGTGCCGGACTCTTTCCAGTGCCCGCCCGTCAATGAGCGGCCCCATGCGGTTTTTCGCATGCTCCGGTGGACCGATTAAAACACTTGATGCAGCCTGTTTAAGTCGTTCAAGAAATACGGGGTATACGTCGTTTAAGACAATGATTCTGGAGCAGGCGGAGCATTTTTGTCCTTGGTAGTCTGTTGCGCTGTCTAATACTCCAGTGACGGCTTCATCCAAGTCTGCCGTTTCGTCGACAATGATCGCATTTTTTCCGCCCATTTCTGCAATGACATGTTTGATATGTCGTTGCCCAACCGACACGTGACTGGCTTCCTGGATAATATTCAATCCGACGGTTTGTGATCCTGTAAAGGCGATGAGGTGTACTTTGGGATGTTTGACGAGGGCCTGTCCCATTTCCGGTCCACCGGGAAGAAATTGCAAAGTACCTTCAGGTAAACCGCCTTCCGCGAGAAGTGTGAAGAGGTGATATCCCATCATCGGTGAGCGCTCGGATGGTTTAAACAGGACAACATTTCCGCTGACTAAGGCTGCCGAGACAAGACCGGTTGGGATAGCTAAGGAAAAATTCCACGGCGCAATCACTACGGCCAGCCCTCGCGGGTGGAAAATCCGTTGATTGTATTCCCCTGGCTCTGTTCCCAGCCGCTGAGGAGTGCCAACACGAATTATTTCCCGTCCATAAAACTCTAGGAAATCGATGGCTTCAGCGACGTCGGCATCGGCTTCACGCCATGGCTTCCCGGTTTCCAATATTTCCCATGCGGCTAATTCTGTTTTACGTTGTCGCATCAGTTCGGCTGTACGAAATAAAATATGTGAGCGAGTATGCAAGGGGACGTTTCGCCAGGAACCCATATGGTCATGGGCGAGTTGGACTATGGGATCAATTTGCTCAGGCGACAGAGTTGGAAATCTGGCAATGATTTGTTCGGGAAGACTGGGGTTGGTGGAAATCAGTTCGGGCCCACGCCATGGCATGGGGGGCAGGGTCGGATAAGAATGAATCCGTCCCAGGAGAGGTGCGATTTGCCTCAGAGCAAGGGTGAACCCCCGTTGAACGTCAGGTTGAGAAAAGTCTGAATGCGGAGCGTTGGTAAACCTTTCTGGATTTTCTCCATTGAGAGAAGGGGCTTCGATTCTATTCTCAAGGGACATGGGTTCTTTTCCATCCGTGTTAGCGATCGGGGGTGGCAACAGCAGATGATCCAGAGATTCGGCGGTTTCATATTGACGTCGAATAAAGCTTTCATTCGAGGTGTTTTCCAATAAGCGACGCACGAGATAGGCCATGCCCGGTATGAGTTCTCCAATTGGGGTATAGACCCTGAGCCGAAATCCTTGGTCTACCACGGCATCGCGGAGTGGCTCAGCCATGCCATACAACATTTGAAATTCAAAAGTTCCAGCCGGGAGATGCAGTGATTCGCCCATAGCCTGGACCACGGCTAGGGTTCGAATATTGTGTGAGCCAAAGGCCGGGCGAATGAAGGCTCGATGTGCAAGGATTCGTTGGGCCAGGTGTTCGTAGTTGGCATCGGTGGCCGATTTTTTGAGATAGACCGGGATGGACCATCCCCGTTGTTGATAGCGAATCACTTCAGAGTCCCAGTAGGCACCTTTGACGAGGCGAACGCCAAAAGGAGTGTTTCGCCGTTTTCCCCATTCCAGAAGCGTATCCAGTCTGTGGGTGGTGTGTTTGAGATAGGCTTGTAAAGCAATGCTTGCATGCGGAAAGTGTTTGTAGGCGGGCTCAGAAAACAGACGCATAAATGTGGTAAGAATGAGCGGTTCCAGTTCGGCCTGCTCCATATCAAACGTGAGAGAAGCTGGCAGAGCCTGTGCCAGGTCCAGGATCGATCGGAGACGAGGGACAACTCCTGCATAACTGCCCTCCGGGTCAATCGGGTCCAATTGCGAATATAGGGCTGAGAGTTTGATGGACAAATTAATCCTTGGAAGGGACCCGAGATGATCGGTTTCTAGCAACGGTTGATGACTCCACTGTTGGATGACTTGGTGTAATTGAGTCAATGTCTGAAGGCATCGTTTGTGATAATGATCAGCTTCCTCTTCACTGACGGTGGCTTCTCCAAGCAAATCAAGCGAACACGCACATCGGGTCTGCCACAATAGAGCGAGGGTTGGGACAGCCTGATCGATGGTCTCTCCTGCCATGAACGTGTAAGCCATTTTCAAGAATTGGCGTCGCAATATCCGTGTTCCCACCTGAGCGGTGAGGGGATTATGGGAAAAATGCTTGAGGAGCCAATGTAGGGGACCGGGGAGGGAAGCAAGATCTTGAAAATATTCCTTCAAGATACGCACAAATTGTGCATCCGTCTGGAGGGAAGGAAGGACGTCAATGAAGCGAAACAGTTGGACTTTGAACTCTTCATCACGAGTTCCCCAATCGAGAAGGAGGGATGTCCACCACCGGTGATCCCAAAAACCCGGGGAATGGTGATGTGCGCGTTCGGCCAAGGTTTGTCCAAAACGGCGAATGTCAGATTCTAAGGAATCATGCGCAATCATCCTCTCTCCTCCTTAGTTCATTTTACACCTTTTCGGAGAATGAGGAAGAGAGATGAAGGATGGACAAAACGGGGGAATAGTCAGGATCGGCAAGTCGACAGACGCTTTCCCGAAATACTGCCATGGGGGCCGAGAGAGTTTTTGAATGTGCCTTCCAGGTGGGTGTCATTATTGCTGAGCAACAGGCTATCTTCTTGAACGCCTTGGGGGAAGATCCATTTGAGATAGACCGTATCCCCGTGAATTTCAATGGTGGTCGGGGCAATTTGAGACGGCGAAGGCTGGTCAGGGGGTGAAAATGTGAGGGTCATTTTACGATCCCCATGATTTTGGTGGTTGTGCACGATCCATCGCCAGGTTCCACACAGGCGAGTGATAGCAAACTGGGTCTGTTCTTGTTGTTGCCATTCCTGAATAGTGCGCCAGGCTTTCCATGCGGTCGCATATGCCGTGGCCTCAAACTGGATGACGTGCGTAAGAAGGTTCGCTCGGAACATAGGTAGAAGCCTGGTTTGGATGTAGTGGTGCACATAGACATTGTGAATGCCTGAGGAGGACGCGTGTTGGGTGGCCAGGTGATCGGATGTTTGCCAATATTCTAGCAATGTGTCTTCAATGCCTTTTTGGCCGTTCTTTTTGAAAATACTTACCCAGGACAAGGGACTTCCATCCCAATCCTGGTAGGTTTGGTCGTAATAGGAAGCAAACTTGGCAAATTCGTCATCAGGGGGGAGGGCCGGAGAAGCTGTTGTGGGAGACCAGGCTGATAATCGGTCGTAAAAATCAATCACGGGTTTCAGCGTTTGGAGGGTAGGCTGTTTTATGATCCATTGAAGTTGGGCTTCGCTGGGAAGAAGGTCGGTGGATGATGGAAGCATGGTTGTCGATGGTTTAGCAAGGATTTCCTGAAATGTTTGCGCATGGGTGGTGGCAGCCAGAGACTTCAAGTAGCTCATGATGGCCTCCTTGATCTCTGCCGGCAGGTTGGATTGTGTCGGTGCTGATTGTGTTTTCGAGTGAATGCGTGAACTCTCTGGATCTATGGTGGTTGCGGAATGAAAGAACGCCAGGGCTTCGTCATCAGAGGCAAGCTGAAGAATGTGCGCCCGATGTTGTTCAAGGAATGACCAGGGTAGACTGGGTGATTCCTGCATGGCAAAAGCAGGGGAAAGAGACCAAAAAATGAAAATTTGTATGCCAATAAGACGGAAGATTGACCATCTATTTCGATTGGGATGCAACATCATGATATTTCATCAAACCTTGCGTTCGCGATGGTGGGGAATGAAGTGGTAGACGCTAACAGGCCTGTTTTTCGACAATCAATTTGGCGCTTATGGGGTTTTGTGGATGATCCTGTTAATGAAATCTATCGAGGTTTGTAGTGTTTTTTCCAGATCAGCCGCTCGGTAGGCCGGTGTGCTACTCTGCCAGAATTCATCAGAGGCTTCAGGGTAAGTTTTGACTTCTACGGTTTTTCCTGCCTGTTTGGCCGTTTGACAAAACTGGTCACGTTCTTCTACCGAATTGAGAAGGCTCTTTCCTGGTGTCTGGAGTAAAAGGGGGCAATACAGGCGCTGGGCCAATTCAATGTCGGTCGGCAACGTGCCACAGATGGCCACGGCGGCCTGAAGGCGACGCCGATGCGCGGCAGTTTTGATTGCCAGGGATCCCCCCATTCCAAAACCGATTACGGCATGGGCGTTGCGGGTAGTTCTTTCCAAATTTGTATCTTCGGTCAAATTGGCGTTGAGAAATTCAAAGCTGGCATTGATATCTTGTAAGGCTTGTTGTTCATTGACTCGTTCCATTAAGGCATCGGCGACTTCCCTATTGGCCGTCACCATTCCACCCTGTCTCACATACAAATTAGGAACTAAGACTACGTACCCTTGGCACGAGAGGCCTTTCGCTAATTCCTGAATGTGGGACGTGAGTCCATAACGATCATGCAGGAGGACCATAGCCGGTAAGATCTTGTTGGCTTCTTGGGGGGCGAATTGAATACCCTCTACCTGGGGGCCTTTAGGAGGTCGTGTATCCGCATAAGGATCAACCATGTGATCTTTGTGCGTTTCAAATATTCCTGTACTATTGAATCGCACAAGGGTATATCCAATTTGTTCAATGTCATAGGGGGTGGTGTGTTGGGTCATCGGAATAGCCTTTGAATTAGATTGAACAGAGCAGCACGAAATGAAAATTTCTTTGAAAATTCAATGGGGAAAGTGAAAGCACTATATCGGTGGTTTCTTTGGCCTGTCAATCAAGTATCTGTGGTTCAGGACAAAAATCGTTCACCCAAAATATTCAGTGGTTTTGTCTAGAGGGATGAATTGGTTTTAAAAAATATATGGTGATAAGGGGGCAATCATGTCTAACCTTTTCTTCCTCATATGATATGAGGAGACCACTCAGAATGATGGGGATCTCTTTTTCGACAGAAAACGGCACCCATTAATTCATAAAAATCAAATGTTATTGTGTCTTACTTCATTTTTGTAAACTGGTATCCTATTTGGTAATTCCCCTAAATATCAGCTTGAGCCAATTCCGAGTGCATTTTTTTTGCTAAAGTTTTTACTTCCTAAATCCTAGAAAAGTTCATTAGGGAATATTGCCAATGTTATGTGGTTTATTGTAAGATGCGGACTGCGTTGGAATGTCAGAAAGTTCGATTTCAGGACAAGGAAAGGAGTTGAGCATGGAACGGCGAGTCACTTCCCATACGGAAGAAGAAGAAATGAATCAACGCCGTCGCCTTCTCACGCTTGCACGGAAAGGGGATCAAAAGGCGGTTGAATCGTTATTCGAATTGTATCAAGTTCGTGTTTTTTCAGGAGACGCCCTAAAAAAAAAGAAGCTGCCCTCGTTCCCATCGCCCACGCCAACAGGATCTTCGGGGAAAGGCTCGGGGAAAGGCGTGAAGAAACTGGGAAAAATCTCTAGATCCACTCCATCAGACATGATGCCTGTACCGTTACATCCCAATCCACTGCAAGAGTCAAAAATGAAGTCGGGATTGTCCACCAAGAAAATTGGAAAGGCCAAAGGGGTAAAACTCTCTGAGAGGAAGTCCCTACAAACGGCTCACAAAGCTGGAAAAAGTAAAAAGGCTGCTTCAGTCGCTAAAGCCAAGCAAAAAAAAGCCACCATGTCTTCGAGACCGGCCCGCGTAAAGAAAAAATAACTTTTTGAGATAGGACGACTCTGTCGTGTGGTGTCAGAATTCAGTATCGGACTTCAACTCGCAAGCCACCTGCTGCCAGCTGCTTTCCAATTACATCAGCGTTTTTTATGTCACCTTGAAAGACGATTGCACTTCCGTGGTGATCAATCTGCCAGGCTAATTCAAAGGCTTTTTTCGGAGTCATCCCGGGAATCACTTGACAAAAAAGGCTGACGACTTGTTGATAGGTATGACAATCACAATTGTAGACAACGACTTCGGCTTCGAAATCTTTTCCGGTTCCTATATCGGTAATCTCTAGGGTTTCAGGATCTTTTACGATCCCACACACAAAAGGGTAAGGCATTCTGCATTGTAGCAATGGAGTAGAGGTCCCTCAAGTGAATGTGGAGCGAACCGTCATTTTAACGAAAGTCTGATTCAGAAAATGCAGTAAGCAGAGATACCCGACCGATGATTGCTCTTCCTTTTCAAGGGTGACAGGGTAATTGCCGAAGAATCTTAATGCAGAGGTGTACTATTCTAAAAGTCAGCGGGAAAATGATGTACCAAATATGAACCCTCTAAGAAATATAAAGGAGTGTCCGTGGGTAAAACGATATTGGTAACCGGTGCCGCGGGATTCATTGGGAGCCATGCAGTGGAAGCATTAGTCAGACGTGGAGATCGAGTGATTGGACTCGACAATCTCAATGATTACTATGATCCTGTGCGTAAAGAGAAAAACCTTCGAGAAGTGACCGAACATGCCAAAACAGGGAAATGGTCTGGCACGTTTCAATTTCTCAAAGGGGATATTCGTGATCGAGAGTTGGTTGCACATCTTTTTTCTGATCACCGTTTTGACGCTGTTGTCCATTTAGCGGCAATGGCAGGGGTTCGGGTGTCTATTGATGACCCTGGACTGTATTACGATGTCAATGTGATGGGAACAATGGCATTATTGGATGCGTGCGTGGGACGGATTGGTTCACAGCACAAACCTTCACCAACGTTTGTGTTTGCATCAACATCTTCTGTGTATGGGAATACCAAGACGATTCCCTTTGTTCCGGAGGATTCGTGTGATAAACCGCTTGCCCCATATGCGGCGAGTAAGCGAGCAAGTGAATTGCTAGGGTATACCTATCACCATTTGTATGGTTTGGATTGCACCGTCTTTCGATTTTTTACTGTGTATGGTCCTCGTGGCCGTCCCGATATGATGGCCTATAAAGTGTTAGATAACATATTCACCGGCTGTGAAGTCCCCCTCTATAACAATGGAAACATGCATCGAGATTGGACGTATGTCGAAGATATTGTTAGTGGCCTGGTCGCGGCGGTTGATCGTCCTATGGGGTATGAAATTTTAAATCTTGGACGAGGCGAACCGGTTCTTCTTGTTGACTTTGTGAAAGGCATTGAACAATTAACAGGACGTCAGGCACAGCTCGCCCCCGCACCTATGTTAGATGCCGATATCGCCTATACTTTTGCCGATATCTCCAAGACCCGCAGGCTATTGGGATATGACCCGCAAACATCCGTGCCGGAGGGGGTCGGTAAATTTTGGGTCTGGTATCAATCAGAGATTTTACAGGCTCCAGCCTCAAAGCTCTGACCCCGAATTTCTCATTCCATCGTTATTCCCTATCATCCGTGTAGGATCTGCCCCCATTCCCCGGTTCAACCGCACCGGGGAATTTATCTCTTTGGCTCATCTCCAAAGTGGGTAGGTGCTTGTGGTCTGTTTTTCATATGGCTTGAGCATATAGGTCAGGACTAGCAGGCGGAGATATTCCTCATCTCGTAACCCGTATGCCCTTCGTTGGATCACCCGTCTCTTAGGTTCAGCCCATCCACGACATTCAGCGAGACCTTGTTCTCGGCCTTGGCATATGCGGCAATCCCATCTTAGTGCCACTCGATCATCTCCGCATATTCCTTGAAGGGCTTGAGTCGCTACCATTTCCCCGAGGCCTTCCGGTTCTCGAAAATCCGCCTGGCCCCTCCTTCGGTCTGATACTCCCATGACGGCCCCAAGGATTCCTCCAGCAGATAGGCTCTGCTTGGTAGCGCTGAAGAGTTTTTTGAGCGCCTTGCGCCCCTCAAGGGGCAAGCTTTTCTTTCTGACAGTAGGGTGTGCTTCTGCCCCTTGATAAACGAACGGTCCGGATCGGCCAGTTGCCTGTCTTCCTGTTTCGGCACCGTATCGAGTGTCTGGCTCAGGTATATCACCACGTGAAACTTGTCATGCAGGAGCGTCGCCTAGGGGTGCCTGTGTTACGATTGAAGTCTCGAAGGCTCGCCACATGTCCATGACCGCCGGCGTAGTACCTGTCGGCTTCTTTTCCGTCACCCAATGATAGAACATATCCCTCCTCTGTTTGGAGCGATCCACACCTCCGAACTATATCGGCCTTTGCCTCACCAGGTCACTGACTACAATCCGGTACGTATGCCATTTTTGATGGAGAGTGCGTCAATGCCGATGCCCTGGGGCCCAGCGTTTCCGTGCGCCTGAACTGCTCCCGCATATACTCCTGGTCCAGGCTCTTCACGGTCTTCCAGTCCAGCTTGAGTGCCCGCGCCACGTCCTTGCCCGGATTTTCCCTGCACTGTCGCCCCACCGACCAGGCAAGCCGCTTCGTGAAAAACGGGTTGTCCGTCAGCCACGGAAACTTCTCTTGTTCCATCTTGCCGCACCCGTGAAATTGAACCCTGCGGACCTCTATCTCCAGATGGATGCGCATCTCCCCGCACGACCGGTCTCGAATACGTCGGATCTTCCAATCATGGAAACTCCCGTGCGGGGCTTCACACGACCACACGCCGTTTTGTTTGACGCCGCACAAGCCGGATAGCCCTCGGGACCTTCAGATCTCCGCATATCCCCTTAATTGCGGCCCTTGGACGAAACCAGGGAAATCGGTAAGCGTCCAGCAGGTTCTTCCTCTTTGACATCCGGCGATCATGAAAGATAGTGCTCTTGCTTGAAACAATCGATCCCCTTGTCCTTCTTACCCTTCTCGCTCGCTATGGGCTGACTTCTACCCACTCGCTTGGGAGAAGACCCATCTCTTTATCCCTCCTTGAGGATGAACGGGGGAAGGGGTTTTACCATTTATACATGTTGTTGAGGTGGAACAATGATAGGTGGTAATGCCGGTACGGTGCTCAATAGGGCCTTATCCGGCACGTTATAGGGCATCCTTAACTTTTCTGCAAAGCAACCGATAAGGAGCACGTGTCTGTTGCGGAAGAGTGAATCAAAATTAAGCGGTCCTTTTTCAGAAACCATTTCGTATTGGAGATAAAGGAGTAATCTTCCCCCTTACCTCATGATATAAACAGTCACCATTGCACCAGGAGGATCTCATGTGGGTTTGTCCAAATCGTAGCAGCTTTATTGTCGTTGTCATGCTGGGGGTCCTGATGGCTTCGGGATGTAGTAGCCATTCAGTCCGAACGGGGGCCAACTCGGAAGGGGATGAAATGGCTTCAAGTGAAGATGGAAATACGGTCGATTCCAATGGAAAAATGAGTCAGGCCAATGGACCAGTGGGAGTAAGTGGAAGAAATGACGGATTGGTTAATGGGACAAATCCTAATTCGAATCCAGAAACCATGGGGGGAGCGGAACAAACATTTGGCCAAGGTAGCTCAAACTATGGACGCCAGTACTCTGGTGTGGATGGATCGGGACCCAACCATGGATCCGTTTCTGGATTTGAAAATGGAATGGCGGCAAGCCAAAATCCTGATCCAGAGGCTTGGGCAAATGCCTATTTGGGAAATGGCAAGAATAGCCGGGAGTTTTATGGGGATCCATCAAAGTCCGGGGAGCCCAATAATACCCTTTTACAAGCAGGAGTGAACCCTGCGGCTTGGGCTGAATCCTATAGGAAGGAAAATGGCGGTCCTTCTCCGGAATATGTCGATCCTGATTCGAGCATTCAGCGAGGGATGGCCTCATCAGTGGGAATAGGGCGAACCGATTCCAATGGCACGATCTTTGAGTCAAATTTCAGTGGTTCCATCGGGATCCAACATGGTCAGGTCCAGGATATTTACTTTGCCTTTGACAGTTGGAATATTTCTAACAGTGCCGCCAAGAATCTCGAAGAAGGGGCGCAATGGCTACAATCGAATCCTGGAAAGGCCTTGACGATTGAAGGTCATTGCGACCAAAGGGGGACACAGGATTATAATCTGGTGCTTGGCCAAAAGCGGGCCGATGCGGCACGGGAATATTTGGTGCATCTGGGTGTGCAACCGGACCGGATTAAGATTGTTTCCTACGGCAAAGAGCGACCATTCTGTCAAAACGACAGTGAAGATTGTTTCCAGGAGAATCGGCGGAATCACATGGTTGTTAGAGTTAATTAAAGATTCGACTTTCATGGGACCCTCAGTGGCCCTCGAACAAGAGGAGGCGAAACACTCGCCTCCTCTTGTTTTTTGTCCCGTAGATCGGTCATCTAACCAAAAGGAAAAAAGAGAAATAACTAGAGGATTCATAGGTTATCCTCTTCCGATGTTTCTGCCTGAAAATCTTGCACCGGTTTTTAAGGAGTGGTACAGTCTCGTCGCCAATCTGTTCGATGCCGGAGTGGCGGAATAGGCAGACGCAAGGGACTTAAAATCCCTCGGGCTTACCAGCTCGTACCGGTTCGACCCCGGTCTCCGGCACCAACTACTTCTTCTGTGGTGTCCTCCAAATTATTCCGCTTTTTTCTCGTGTATGTTGCAGGTTTTGGGGTTCTGGAAACTGTCCGGGCCGTTCGGACCCATAGAACTTTTTTACCCATTGGGTAAGGTCTGCTTGACTGTTGGTTTTGAGGTCGTGAGCCTTGCGACATGCTCCGTTCTATATACACCTGTTTTTTGAAGGAATTTTTGATATGAAAAATGCGGAAACCTGAATATCTCAAATGGAGAGCGTGGCACATCTGTTGCTGAATAGAAGGTTGAACGGATAGGGAAGCAGTCGCTATCCAAAACCATAATGTGTGACGGACAAGAAAGGAGGAACAGGTGCATGTTGGTACGAGCACGGTGGGAGAACGAAACGAGAATTTTGATGCTTTCCGGTCGGTTCGATAAATCTGGACGGGTCCCGGTAGAAACGGCGTTGGCGGCGGGAGAAGGACGACCTTGCCATCACGTCGTCATGGATTTTTCACGAGTATCCTCAATGGATAGTGCAGGGATTGGAAGGTTATTGTTGCTCTATCATTCGCTTCGAAGGAAAGGTATGGCTTTGACGGTGATCAATCCAAAGCCCTCCGTTGAGGCCCTTTTGGGTCTGGCGGGTTTAGCCACCATTATCCCAATTATGCAGGAAAAGTCTGAAGTTCGATCGGTTGCCTGATTCCCTGAGAACGAGATTTAAAGTTTTCTTAAGTTACAGAAAGGCAAAGCCGAAATGGAGATTATCGAACCGTGATGTCTACGAT
Organism: Nitrospira sp.; assembly: GCA_020430245.1. Classification (GTDB taxonomy): domain Bacteria; phylum Nitrospirota; class Nitrospiria; order Nitrospirales; family UBA8639; genus Nitrospira_E. The sequence goes on along the minus strand of JAGQKG010000038.1, from coordinate 12,144 downwards.
GCATACCCAACCGACTCCTATTGACGATATGCATGTTATTACATTTGGGACATGCTTTGATGGGGCTGCGGAACCTGCTTTAGAGGCGGCTGTCTTTCACGTGCAGGAAATACGCGGCAAGCACATCGTTCTGAATATGGAGGCCCTGACGACTCTTAATAGTCGTGCCTTAGGCAAATTATTTCTCACCTATCATCATCTCAATCGGAAGCACATCCGACTCAGTGTGGTCAATCCCAAGCCGGCAGTCCGTGAATTGTTAGCATTTGTCAACTTTCCGCATATTGTGCCTATCTACGATTCGGTTGATGCTGTGGTGGCCTCCGAGCAACGTCAGATGGAAATTTCCGCTCTGCCACAGCATCGGTCTTAAAAGGGTGCATTGGGACCAAGAGTCTTTTAGACCGTAGACCTCTCTATTACCTCACTCATCTCCATCGGGTTGCTATTGCATGGTGATGCCGGTGTCCGTTCATTGACTTCCATTTTCCTCCCTTCCTAGAATCTTCACCCTGGCAATGTATCCATTCCTCCCGAAAAGGACTCCGGCTCGTGAATGAAAGCGTAGTTCTCGATAAGATTGTCAAAACCCACGGCCTCGTGAAGGCGGTGGATCATGTCTCCTTGTCCATTCGAAGCGGAGAGTTTTTTTCTCTATTGGGGCCGAGCGGATCCGGGAAAACCACGATCCTTCGATTAATTGCCGGATTAGATCACCCCGATCAAGGGGACATTATTATTCAGCAACGTGTTGTCACTTTGGATCCTCCTCATAAGCGACCCGTAAATATGGTGTTTCAGCACTATGCGCTCTTTCCTCATCTGTCCGTGTTTGAGAATGTGGCTTTTGGCTTACACATGAAAAAGGAACGTCAGACCAATATTCAAAACGCGGTGAGTCACATGTTGGCTCTGGTGCGTTTGCAAGGAAAAGAGAAGCGACTTCCATCACAATTGTCTGGAGGAGAGCAGCAACGGGTGGCGCTTGCACGAGCCTTAGTGAATCGTCCGGTGGTCCTGCTGTTGGATGAGCCCTTGGCTGCTTTGGATCAGCAGTTACGCCAGGAGATGCAAGGAGAGCTGAAGCGGTTACAACGTGAGGTGGAGGCGACATTTATTTGCGTGACTCATCAGCAGGATGAAGCTCTCATGCTGTCGGATCGAATTGCGGTTATGCAGGGTGGGAAGGTATTGCAAGTGGGGACACCGCAGGAGATCTATGATCACCCTGTATCTTCGATAGTCGCTCAATTTATCGGTCTTTCTAATACATTGTCCGGTACCATTGCCTCCTGTGAAGGTGGGGTGTGTCGGGTCGACCATGAAGTTTTGTCATCCGTCTTGGTCATGTGTTCCCCGCATGATCCTCCGCAAGGGGCAGTCACGGTCATGGTTCGCCCGGAGCGTGTGCATGTATCCTCTGACATGTCCATCAACGGATATGACAACATGCTTTCGGCGGTTGTGCATCACGTCGCCTTTTCCGGGAATGAAGTGGTGTATCATGTTCGACTCCGAGACAAGGCGATCTGGATGGCTCGTGTGCCAATTGCTGAAGCACAGGCCAGTTCATTCGCCATTGGCCAGCCGGTGTATGTGCATTGGAGGGCAATGGAGGGATTGGTTTTACCCGCCCATCCTGCATCATGCTGAATCAACGTTCTGACGTATCTTCCGCTTTTCCTGTCAAGCTGTCCCTCCTATCGACAAGTCTTTTTTTAGGTCTGTTCTTTTTTCTCCCGCTGATATTGGTCTTTGGTGTAAGCCTGGCGAGTCGGGGAATGTATGGGGGAATTACCTGGATCCCCACCTGGGAAAATTATCAACGTGTCTTCGATCCACTCGTGGGGGTGATATTTTTCCGATCGCTTCTCCTGGCCGGATTGACGACTTTCATCTGTGCCGTGTTGGGGTTTCCCTTGGCTTATTGTCTGGCCAGGGTATCCAGGCCCTGGCAACTCATATTGCTGACTCTTGTGATGATTCCATTTTGGACAAATTTTTTGGTTCGCACGTATGCGTGGGTGTTGATCCTTAGAGCGGACGGTATTTTGAATAGTCTGTTGATCGGGTTGGGATTGCTGGATGAGCCGCTTTCCCTATTGTTCACCGATCTGTCGGTATTGGTGGGACTGGTGTATGGCTATCTGCCCTTTATGGTGCTACCTCTGGTGGTGGCCATAGAACGTATCTCTCCGCAATTGGAGGATGCGGCGTTTGACTTATATGCGTCCATGGGCGGGATGTTTCGTCATGTGCTGCTTCCTCTCAGTGCTCCAGGTTTTCTGGCCGGTGGGGTGTTGGTCTTTATTCCTTCCCTCGGTGCGTTTATTACCCCCTATTTGTTGGGTGGAGGGCAAAACATGATGCTGGGGACCTTCATTCAACACGAATTCCTGGTCGCACGAGACTGGCCTTTTGGGTCCGCGCTCTCTTTCGGATTAATGGGAACGGTCCTTCTCCTCTGGTTTCTGCTGGGTCGTGCATCCGTTGAAAAGGATCCGTCATGAAACGGACGCCGACTACCTTCATCGTGACAAGCCTGCTGGTCATGCTGTTTCTATACCTGCCCATAGTTTTCCTAATTGGATTATCCTTTAACGCCTCCACGATGGGAGTAGCGTGGAAAGGGTTTACGTTTCAGTGGTATGAAAAGCTGGCGATGGACCAGGCGATTCTCGAGGCGACGGTCAATAGTGTGGTCATTGCATTGGTCTCAACCGGATTGGCTCTCATCCTTGGTGTGGGGACCGCTATCGCTCTGGAAACCCGTCAAAAAACGCAACAATCCTGGGTCAATTTGATCCTGGTATTACCGCTCGTGATACCGGAAATTTTATTGGGCGTAGCCTTATTGATGGTATTTGTCTTGTGTCAGGTCCATCTGGGGTTTGGCACCGTTATAATTGGACATATGGTGTTCAATCTTCCGTTGACTATCGTCATTGTCCGGGCCCGTCTCCGTAAGTTGGACCCTGCTTGGGCGGATGCGGCCTGTGATTTGGGTGCCACCTCATGGGATGTGCTCACCCATATTACGCTTCCCTTGTTACGCCCGGCAATTTGGGGAGCAGCCCTGCTAGGGTTTACCGTATCTTTGGATGACTTTGTGGTGACATTTTTTGTGGCCGGCCCAGGTTCGACGACGTTACCACTCAAAGTGTTTTCGATGATCAAAACAGGGATGACCCCGGAGATTAATGCCTTGTCGGCAATCATGGTGGTGGTTTCCATGCTGTGTGTAGGGTTGTCTTGGTTCCTCCAGCAGCGGTCCACCCAGGTCTCCGCTGAATCTTCGTATCAATGAAAGTCTGTTTGTGAAGAATATCATGCCTTTGTATGTAGTGCTCTTGACCCTCCTGGTCGCTGGAGGATGTTCGGAATCCTCCACATCCTCGGAATCACAATCTTTCCTTCCCTCTACCCTTTATTATTTTACGTGGTCGGATTATGTGGATGCAGGAGTGATAGCCAGATTTGAAGCAACCCGCGGGGTTCGTGTGGTCATTGATACCTTTAGTAGCAATGAAGAGTTATTAGCCAAAGTGCAGACCGGCATGACCGGATATGATGTGGTGGTGCCATCTGATTTTATGGCCGGCATTATGGGACGATTGGGATTGTTGGCTGAGTTGGATCTTACAAAAATTTCACATGTGCAAGATCTAGAGCCCCACCTTCAACAGCTCTCGTTTGATCCCACTAACCGGTTTGCCATTCCCTATTTATGGGGCACGGTTGGAATGGGGTATAATGCTGAGGTAGTGACAGAACCGCCAACCAGTTGGGAGGCCTTATGGGATCCGAAATTTTCCGGTCGAATCAGTATGCTGAATGATGAACGGGAAGTCTTTGGGGTGGCGCTTCAGACATTGGGGTACTCGCTCAACAGTGTCGATTCCCAGGCCATTCAACAAGCCAAGCAAAAGTTAATGAGGCAAAAACCATTAATCAAGGCCTACACGAGTGAACAGTTCGACCAACTCCTCGTGGCCGGGGAAGTGGTATTAGCACATGCCTGGGGCGGACCGATCGCCAGGGCGATGCGGGAGAACCCGTCTATCCGGTATGCCCTACCCCAGGAAGGAGGGATGATGTGGACGGATTGTCTGGCGGTCTTGGCGAGTTCCCGTCAACAAGCGCTCGCGATGGACTTTATCAATTATCTTTTAGATGAAGAAGTGGCGCTTGCCACCTCGCAGCGACTATTATTTGCCTCGGCCAATCGACATGTTCGGGATCGCCTGCCGGCAGAGGTTCGCACGAATACGGCCGTCTACCCGCCAAATGATATGCTTGCCCGGATGGAGTGGTTGGAAGATGTGGATGAGGCCATTCGCTATTATGATCGGGCTTGGACAGAACTGAAAGTGCAATAGACCTGGCTTGACCCTTTTAGCCATCTGCTACTAGACTACGTGATTGCTAAGTTTCATCTTCGAAGATTCATGAAAGGGATGTTGATGTTCATGACGCAGCGAATTTCCATTCGGTCACAGGCAATAGGTTGGATCATTGTCGCCGTTTCCCTGGCTTCCACTCCATTGTGGGCGGAGGAATCAGGAGCAGGTCGTGCTTATCTGGCGCAGATGCCCTATGAGTCCCCTCCTCCGCCAGAATCCAGGGGAGTGGAGGCAACGCCACCTCCAGAAATATTAACGACTCAGGATCAAGAGCGTCTGGAAGCCCTTATTCCCCTGCTGGAGGGAAAACAGGAATTATGGGCCATCGGCGAGTTCAATTATTTTGGGAAACATTCGATTCCCTATTTAGTAAAAGCGCTCAAAATGCCGGTGCCCAGAATCCGGTTCAATGCGGTAGAAACTCTGTCCATGCTCAATGATCCCTCTGCGGTCCCGGGGTTACTGGAAGTCGCCATGAATGCGGATGAAGAGGCGCGAATCCGGTCTCATGCCTTGCGGGTGGCGACTCGATTGGACCCTAACCAGGTCATTCCAGCTATAGAGGTCATGGTGAAAGACCCCAATTCCACGATTCGGAATACGGCAGTGTTTGAATCACGGAAGGTTCCTCGAAAGGAAGTGTTGCCCTTGATTATCAGTGTGATTTCAGATCCGGAACAGTATGTGTCAATTACGGCGCGGGATTCCTTCTGGATTCTCACCCGCTTTAGCGGCCCCATTCATGATTGGGAAGTTTCGACTCCTGAAGACAGGAAGGAATGGGAGAAGGAATGGTGGGCCTGGTGGGAGGAGAACAAAGAACAAATTGGAGTGGTACCCCAATCCACAAAACCTCCTCGACCACCGACAGACCTGAGTATCAGTTAACAGGGATTCCTGAATACACGAACGGGAGGCCAGGCCTCTGCCGGACGGTAGTCGAATAAAGGCAATTTTGTGAAACGAAATATGAGACGAAAGACGTAGAAAGTCGCGAAAAGGAGTAAGGTGTATGGCAGTATTACCTATAGCAAAACTTGGCAACCCGGTTCTCCGGCAACAGGCAACGCCTGTCGATCCTGCATCAATAGGAAGTCGACGAGTACAGGAATTCCTTGATGATATGTTTGAAACGATGGTTCATTATGAGGGCATCGGATTGGCGGCCCCGCAGGTCGCACATTCGGAACAGATTGTCGTGATGGAATGTGAGGGGAAGGACGGCATTCCGAAGACCGTCCTCATTAATCCTAAGATTGTGTTTTATAGTCCCACCCAAAGTGAAATGTGGGAAGGATGTCTCAGTATTGATAACATGCGAGGGAAGGTGATTCGGCCATCAATGATCCGTGTTCAGGCCTATGATCGACAGGGAGTGCTCCAGGACTTCGAAGCCAACGGGCTCTATGCGGTCTGCATCCAACATGAAATGGACCACCTGATTGGGAAATTGTTCATTGATCGGATGGCCGATATGTCGACCCTGACCCAATTGGAAGAGTTTGATGCCTATTGGCGGGAAGAATCCGCCCCGGTGATTTAACCCCTGCTTGAATAAGCTGACCATCGAGCGTTTTCTGCTCATCAATTCCACGAGTGTGTTTCCGTGATTCCTATCAGAATCACGCCATCTGTCGACGAAAAAGGTTTCTAAGCTTCCCGTGAGATCGCTCCTCCGAGTCCTGTCGTACATGGCCCCGTATCGGGGGCTCGTCTGCGTCACCTTCTTCTTTGCCGGTGTGACGACGGCCCTGGAGCTGCTCCCTCCCTGGCTCATCAAGGTCGTGATTGATGACGTCATCCCGGCAAAAAATATGGATGGGCTGTCCTGGGTGCTTGTCGGATTATTCCTGGCTTATGGACTGAAAAATCTCTGTAACTCTCTCCGAATCCGTTTTAATAACACTCTTGAGCAACGGGTGGTGCATCGGCTTCGCCAACAGGTGTTTGCGGCCCTGCAACGGTTGTCATTGACGTATTATGAAAATCGATCGACAGGTGAAATCATGTCGCGTGTCGTGAACGATACAGAGCATGTGCAACGAATTTTTATTGATGGGCTTGAGGGGATGTTAACGGCCTCGTTGACCCTAGTCGGCATTACCACTATTTTATTTTTGTTGAACTGGAAAATGGCCGTTCTCGTTCTGCTACCGATCCCAATTTTAATCATCGGAGGCGTGGGATTTACTCGCCGGGTTCATCGGTATTATCACAATATCCGTCAACAGGCGGCTGAGCTCAATGGCTATCTTCAGGATTCCTTATCAGGGATTCGGGAAACCATGGGATTCAATCGACAACCCTACGAGTTGACCCGTTTCCAGGACATGAGTCATCACTACAGCCAAGCGAATCTGAAAGCGATGTATTTATGGTCGATTTATTCCCCTGGAATGATTTTCATTGGAAGCTTGGGAACCGTTCTGATTGTGTGGTATGGCGCGGGCGAAGTGGTCGCCGGTCGTCTTTCCACGGGTGAGTTGGTCATGTTTTTGTCATACCTCGTGTTGTTTTATACTCCAGTCAATCAAATTCACTCCGTCAATCATTTGTTGCAGCATGCCTTGGCTGCCAGTGAACGGGTGTTTGATATTTTAGATGCGGAGCCTGCCGTTTCCGACAATGGGCATCTTCGTCCGGTTCAATCCAGGTTATCAGGTAAGGTCGAATGGAAGGATATGGCATTTTCTTATCGGCCGGGGAGACCGGTCTATCAACATCTTTCACTGGTAGTGGAGCCGGGGGAGCATGTGGCGTTAGTCGGGCCGAGCGGAGTGGGAAAAAGTACGCTTATGAAACTCCTCTTCCGGTATTACGATGTGGAGGAAGGAGCGATTGAGCTGGATGGGTACGATATTCGCCAGCTCCCGTTATTCTATCTTCGTGAACAAATCGGCTTTGTCCAACAAGAGCCGTTTTTGTTTAATGGCACGGTGCGGGCCAATCTTGCGTATGGAGATTTGTCGGCGTCACGCGATCGAATCGAAGCCGTGGCGCGGGCTGCGCAAGCGCATGAATTTATTCAAGCGCTTCCTGACGGATATGATACCTGGATCGGGGAACGCGGAGTGAAATTGTCGGTTGGGCAAAAACAGCGAATCGCCATTGCCCGAGTGTTGCTGAAAGATCCACCCATTGTGGTCATGGATGAAGCGACGTCGAACATTGACACGGAAACAGAAGTTGACATTCGAGTCGCCATGGATGAGCTGATGCGTGGGAGAACGACGTTTATCGTGGCTCATCGGCTGTCGACTCTGCAAGCCGTCGATCGGATAGTCGTGTTGGAATATGGACAGATTGTTGAAGAGGGGGATCATGCGACCTTACTTGCGAGAGGGGGGTTGTATGCCGGTTTGTATGAAGCCCAATTTCATGTCTAACAGGGTTCCGCACACATCCGCCTTGCACATGTTCGTGGTCTTTCGGTGGATGAGTGCAGGTGTGAACTAGGGCGCCGGGTAGGCAGGGAGGATAGTTGATTATTTCTTATATTTTGTCTTTTCCTTATTCGATGAAGGACAAACCCCGCTGGGAAACCATAAGTGAGTGTTCAAAAAGGTGTGTCCAGTTCTGTCCTGGGGCCTTTCGAAAAAAAGGCCGCAGGCGCTTTTACTCCCTTGGGAGGAATGAAATGACTGTGAAATGTCCGATGTGTGGAAAGGTGGAACAATGGGAAGGAAATGCCTTTCGACCCTTCTGTTCCAAGCGATGCCAATTATTGGATTTGGAGGGCTGGTTGAGTGAGCGCTATCGCATTCCCGATGCGGAAGAAGATACGTTGGATGAAAGGGGGGGTGAGGAAAGACCATCCTCTCCTGACTTTGGCAAGACATAATCTGGAGATGAACCCATGCCCAAAATGATCACGGCTAAACGTCATGAGGACGAAACGGATAAAGCTCAGGAATTTGTCCGGACAAATATCCTGTTCCCCTCCAGCATCTTAGGGTTAATTTCGATTGTCGTGGGGGTCATCGCGTTAGGTTTTCAATTCTGGGCAGGAACGTATGGCTGGGAAACGTTTACTTACAGTTCCGCACTCATCATCGCCGGGGTTCTTATTGGAATCGTTCAAACGAAATACCAACAGTATCTCTTGCGGGAGTTCCCCGGACATTTTGCCAGCCGCATGAAAGCCTATAGTCAACGGTCGGTCCGAAAAGCAAAAAAAGCCATCACGGAGCATGATATTGAGCATCGAGGTCGTGGACTCGTCCCGCTATGGTACCTTCTGGGTATCGTCACGTTTTTTACGCTCTCTGGATTAACGGTCACAACGGGTTTTATGGAGCCGGTCGCTGCGTTTGCCTTGCCCTGGGCAGGCTATTTCTGGGCAAAGTTGTTTTTTTGGAAAGGAGTCGTGTTGCTGCCAGAACGCAAAAAGAAATGAAGTCTTTGTTGCTGTTCCGTCGCGGATGAACTATGCCGGAGGCTTGGAGGCTGAATTACGCTTGACACGTCGTGGCCTGGGTGCATCTTGGTCGGTGAGAAGCGATTCAAGATGTTGGACCTGTTTCTGAAGAGCCCGCAGTTCCTTGCGTAATTCGGGGAGTTGATATTGAATGACTTGTGAGCGTCGCCAGATGCCATGGTCGACCGCTGGCCGCCCACCCACAATCTGACCGGATTTCACATCATTGGTCACACCCGAGCCCGCCGCAATTTTCACCTGATCACCGATGGTGATATGATCCACCAGGCCGGCTTGGCCACCCACCATGACGTGGCGGCCTAAGACGGTGCTGCCCGCAATCCCTACCTGTGCGACGAGAATACAGTCTTCCCCGACCACCACATTATGGGCGATCTGCACCTGGTTATCGATCTTTGTGCCACGCTTAATGACGGTGCTGCCAAATGTTGCCCGATCCACGGTCACATTAGCCCCGAGTTCGACGTCATCTTCAATAATCACATGGCCCAATTGTGGAATTTTGTGGTGACGGCCGTCATGTTGCACATAGCCGAAACCATCGCTTCCGATAACGGTGCCGCTGTGCACAATGACTCGATTGCCGATGACGCACTTAGTGAGCAACGAGACGTGGGGGTACAGAATGCATTCATCCCCGATAATGGCATCGTCCCCAATATGAACGCCGGGATGGATGGTCACTCCGGAGCCGATGAGCACGCGGTCTCCAATCGTGACGAGGGCACCAATTGAGACATCCGGACCGATGCGCACATCGAGCCCGGAAATAGCACTGGGGTGAATGCCACGTGGTGGTAGAGAGGGTAGAAAAAATTTCTGCGCCAACGTCGTGATGGCGATGAGCGGATTAGGGACAATTAATTGTGGTCGGGGATCGTTGGGGATAGGCTCTGTCACAATGAAGGCTGCGGCCTGTGACTGGCGTGCCGCTTTCTGAAACGAAGGCTTCAGGACAAAAGAGACATCTCCGGAGGAGGCTCCTTCAAGATGGGAGAGCCCGGATATCAGAAGGTCAGAGGATCCGTGAAGGGTGGCGTGAATGGCTTGGGCTAATTCCTGAAGAGGAATATTCACGGGTCGTGAGGAAGAGGTTATTGTCATGTGGGTGACTTTTTTGAATTGGGGCGGCTTTTGGTTTTTTTGATAGGTGGCGTTGAGTGGGCGTTTTTTGCCAAGGGTGTGGCTTGAGCGCTGGAGAGGGTGTTGCCTTGAGCATGCGTTCGTTCATCCAAATAAAGGATGACTGCACCGATGGTTGTTAATCGCCCAAAATCCTCATCGGGTATTTGAAGATCAAAAGCCGATTCGACTTCATAGACTAATTCGATCGTTTGCAGCGAGTCCAACCCTAAATCATCACGGAGCGAATCATCCGGATGGAGATCTTTCGGATCGCGTTGAAGGTATGTACCGAGGGTGCGGTACACCTGCTGACTGAGTTGAGATGATTTGTTTGCAGAAGATTTCATGAAAACTTTTTTAAGACCAGGACCGCATTGTTACTTCCGAATCCAAAGGCATTCACTAAGCCCACACGAAGTGATTTTTTTTGTACCTTAGTAGAAAGTCCCGGTAAGGCACAATGGGGATCCGGATCATCATAATTGACAGCGGGGTGTATTATACCAGTTTGAATGGATAAGGCCGAGACAATTGTCCCGATCGCGCCGGCTGCTCCCAGTGTATGGCCAATAAGCGATTTGGTGGCATTGACCATAATGGTATTCAGTCGTTTTCCGAATACCGCCCGTAACCCCTTCACCTCCACATCGTCCCCGACCACGGTGGATGTTGCATGGGCATTCACATAGTCCACTTGGGAGGGCGAAATTCCCGCATCCTTCAAAGCCAGAGTGACGGTTCGCGCAATATCGGAGCCATCCTCTCTGGGAATCACCATGTGATACGCCTCGTTGGTGGCAGCATATCCCGCCAGTTCCGCATAGATTCTAGCTTTCCGACGGGTCGCATGGCGAAGTGATTCCAGGATCAGGGTGCCGGCCCCTTCCCCCATCACAAATCCGTCCCGCCCACGATCGAATGGACGGGAAGCCTGCTCGGGGTGGTCATTATATTTGGTGGACAGGGCGCGTAATGAGCAAAAGCCGGCAAATACCAACGGGGTAATGCTGGCGTCTGCTCCCGAGGCAATGACGACATCCGCCTGGTTCAGGCGAATGGCCTGCATGGCTTGTCCGATGGAATGAATGCTGGAGGAGCAGGCCGTAGAAATGGTGAGATTCGGTCCTTTTGCCCCAAAAGCCAACGCCAGAATGCCTGAGGCGGAGTTGAGGGTAATGGTCGGAATAAAGTTCGGATGGACCCGATGTGGCTTACGAGACTGATAGAGGGTGGTGAGTTCACGTTCTCCCATCATCATGCCACCCATGCCCACACCGGCCATCACTCCTATCCGTTCGGCCGGTTCCTTCTCTGGTTCAAGCCCGCTATCCTGGATGGCTTCCCGTGTGGCGGCAAGGGCAAACTGCGCATAACGGTCCACTCGCGATGAGAATTTATCCTCTGAGGGATCAGGAAGGCGAAAGTCGGACACCTGACCCCCAATCCTGGAGCGATAGGACTCCATGGGGAAATCCCCAAAAGATGAAATTGCCGTTATCCCTGTTTTGCCATGAAGGGCGGACTTCCAAAAAGTTGGAACCCCGACACCAATAGGGGACACGATGCCGAGTCCGGTAATGACCACGCGCGCTGCCATAGATTTCTCCAAAAAAGAAGGTTCTAACCTACCAGAACCTTGGGTCAAATAGGGAGGGGGCAGCGTGCTATTAATTCTGTTTTTTATGCTCTTTTTTCCGAATATAGACCTCTCCGGTTTAGGAGTTGGGGTAGGGTAAGGATAACGAGACAATGGGGAATTTGAGTTGATTAAATCCACGAATTGCCCAAAACGTAAGCAGAGTATCGGAAGATAGAGAATGAAAAGGGACCAGCGGAAACTGCTTGAGTCACCACTGAAGAGCTTCCCCTGTAGGGAGGAAGTCCGGCAAGGAAGCAAGGCCTCCCCTAGCACGAACCGGAACCCGATTCCAGTGCGGGAATATTGGATTGACACGTCCATACTCACCGCCTAATTTATTGTCAGGCGTGAGGCAGAGAGGAGTGTCTCGACTCAAGAAAGCTCATGGCAATCTCAATCGTTCGGAGACTGAAAAGGAGGAGAGGTTGAAAATGAATAAAAAGGGAGTATTGAATAATAAAGATTTTCAAGGGCAAATTTGCCCAGGATGAGATTACTCATCAAAGGCTCCGGGTCGGGTCAAAAAAGTCCGTCCAGCA
>JAGQKG010000389.1 GCA_020430245.1 Nitrospira sp. | reverse complement strand
GCCAACGTGACGATTACGGTAAATCGCGCTTTGCCGCAGAATCAACCACCATTGGTAAACGCGGGTCCTTCAATTACGATTGCGTTACCGAATACGGCCACGCTGACGGGCACGGTGACGGATGATGGCTTGCCGGCTACGCCGGGCACGGTCTCCACCACCTGGGAAAAAGTGAGTGGACCGGGGACGGTCATCTTTGGCAATGCGTCGACCTTGAGTACCACAGCCAGTTTCAGTCAAGCGGGGACGTATGTGTTGCGGTTGTCTGCGACGGATGGTGAGTTCTTGCGGAGTTCAGATCTGACCATTACTGCGAACAATCAGGGTGCAAGGAGATTATCAAACGATTTGAATGCTGATGGAACGGCAGACCTTCTTTGGCGAAATAGCCTTAATGGCGTTGTGGTGGGCTGGCTCATGAATAATGCCGAGGTGACCACTACCGGTGTGTTGGGCGGTGTCCCTTCGAATTGGCAGATCATGGGGACTGGTGATGTGAATGCCGACGGCCAGGCCGATGTGATTTGGCGCAATACGACGACCGGAGTCGTGGCGGTGTGGTTTATGAATGGCTTGACCCATACGTCGACGGGATTTCCAGGAAGCGCGTCCCTCAAGTATGTAATCAAAGGAATCGGGGATGTGGATGGCAACGGGACCGCGGATCTTATCTGGCACAATAGCGTCAACGGGGCATTGGCTATCTGGCTTATGAACGGGTCGACCATTGCCCAATCCGGATTCCCCGGCAGTGCGCCTGTGCAATGGGAGGTCGCCGGTGTCGGTGATGTGAATGCCGATGAAAAAGCCGATGTGGTTTGGCGGAACACGACGACCGGGGCGGTGGCGGTGTGGCTGATGAACGGCTTGACTCATACGTCGACAGGATTTCCAGGCAGTGCGCCTCTTAGTTATGTCATTAAGGAAATCGGGGATGTGGATGGCAACGGAACGGCCGATATCGTCTGGCACAATACGCTCAATGGTTCTGTGGCTATCTGGATTATGAACGGGCCCACGGTGGCCTTTGTCGGATTTCCTGGTGGAGTACCCCTGAACTGGCAGATCACGGGGTTGGGTGATATGAATGCGGATGGGCAGGATGACGTCATTTGGCAAAACCGGGCTAGCGGCGCGGTGGCGCTGTGGTTAATGAACGGGAAAGACGTCATGGATACCAAATTTCCGCACGGCACCTCCTCTGACTGGGAAATTCAATAGGGATGATTTTATGCTGTGGCATCGTGTGATGTTTAAGTCAGAATGGTGAAGGCACATAGGGGAATGAATAATGGTCTCATGGGAGCTCCGCCGGGGATACTCGTTTCACGAAACTCAGCGTGAGCCTGGCTCTCAGTCCTGCGTTTTCGAGAAAAGGGAAAACCACAGGTATATGCGGTAGGACAAAATCCTGTCTCTTTGAAAGCCTCACATCTTCGGGTGTGAGGCTTTTTTATGGAAAAACTTTCCTCACTTTTCATGTGGAAACGTTATCGACACTTGGAGAGAGTGATTTATGTGAAAAGAGTGTGTGCTGGATGTAATCTCAGTTGCCCGTCTTGCTCTCTCATGAATACGGCAAGACACTTGTTCCTGCTTATGAGGAGGATCTCTCATTGCTTTTCTGCGGCATGTCAACGCATCTCACCGATTTTATTTTTCAGGACAAATACCCTGTATCCATTGCTTTAT
>JAGQKG010000388.1 GCA_020430245.1 Nitrospira sp. | reverse complement strand
GTGAGGCGAACGATTGATGAGGAAGAGGAAAGAACCACACCTGTGGCTTGCTATCTCCAGAAATCACATGTGCGGCAGTCACGATGTAGGCGGCGTCCTTGTCGAGCCTCACGACAAACCCGGTCCCGACACTTGATTGCCCATTTACCAGTGCAGTAATTTTGACGACGCCCTTTTTGAACTCTTCAATCTCCGTGGCACACAGAAGACCGGGAAAGAGCAGAAAGATGGAGAAAGCCATGATGGGGGCGATAAACGGTACCCGTATCCATAAATGGCGCCGCACCCTATTGGACGATGTCAAGGTTCGGTGGTTCTCCTGCCGCAACTCAGTTTATCATGATCCAAAAATAATAGAATCATGTCGGTGTCCGTCTGTATTGTGGACCGTTCAGACCCGCTCACGCTCGATCTCCCGGCTTGGGGATGTTGAGCCCATGTTCTGGTTGAATGAAGATCCAACAGAGTCCATCAAAAAATCCAACGCCGGCGGCGATGCCGATGGTTTACGGGCCAGCCGACAGAAAAGATCTACAATAAAATTGATGTTTGCGGATAGGGACGGGTTGAGTCGCAAGGGTTAGACGGGATGTTTGACAGGTCGTGCGGGAAGGCCTTCGAGCATTCCGATAGCGCTAATGTCCTCATCAACATCAGGCCAATGCACTCCATGTCCATTTCCAATAATTTGGAAGTTCTTGCGTTGTTCAGGAGTAGCATTGGTTAACCGCCATGACCAGACCAAGGGCACACTGATCTTTCGCCCGTCGGTTAACTGCGCGGTGATGGTCTCATCTGAGACCTCTATCGTGGCAATCCGAGGTTGTTTTTTCACCACAATGTACTTCCTATTATTCCTAGTATAGATGAAGACGCGAATTGATTCTAGCTAGGGGGTAAAAGAAAAGGACCTTACGTGGTGTTTTTTGCTTTGAGTGGAAAACGTTCCGGATGTTTGATTGTCTCTATTCCCAAATCGATATCCAAATCCGGCCAATAGTAATGGCCTGGTGAGGGCTCTTCGACATGAAGAATCTTTCCAACCGGAGCTTCCTTGAACCAGGGGAAGTCCTGGTATGAAAGGAAAAATTCCTCCCCACTATTGAATAACCAAATTCCGTGGGAGGAAATATTCGTGACTTCAAGTTCTGAAGTGGTCTTGCCAGGCGTTTGTGAACTCATGGTGGTGCTCCTTTATCAGCTTTTCAATTTCTCGAAGATGTGAACTTGATAATGAATAATTGTGGGCTAATGAAATTTCAGGTTCAAGCCAAAATTTCGCCTCGCCATCTCCACAATGCACGTGAATGTGCATTCGCTCTTCCTCACGAGAAAAGAAGAAAAAACGAAACCCTCGAATTTTGAGAACCGTTGGACTCATTTTGTTAGTCTAGCATGGACCTCTTGGATATTCTTTGATCAAAAGGAATAAGCTTCAAGCTTCTTTTACGTTTTCAATCCCAGACCTGGTCGAATCATAACCCAGCACAGTCCACCGAGTAAGGCGATGCCGGCGGCGATGCCCAGAGAGACAGACCAGCCAAACGTGTCCGCCAGCCATGGCGTCAATGTTGGCGAGAGAGTCCCACCCAGGTTGGCGCCGGTGTTCATGAGGCCTGAGAGTGTGCCGGCGTAGGGTTTGGATAAGTCCGTGGTCGAAGACCAGAACGGGCCGACGGTGAAGTAGAGCCAC
>JAGQKG010000387.1 GCA_020430245.1 Nitrospira sp. | reverse complement strand
TTAGGGACTGCAGGTCTTGCCATTGAACACTTTGCAGGATGAACCACTTCTGGCTAATTTCCAGGATTTAACCAACGGCGGAGTATTGTCTGGTCGCATTTCGACGATCACGTCAATGATATCTCCCACATCCAAAGTTTTCAGTTGAATCTTTGCCGCCTCATCAACTTGAACCCATTGAATACCAGAATCGGTGGTAATTAAAAATACACCTTTGTCCGATTCAATTTTCATAATGGGACTGTTGAATTTCTGGAGTGAGGTCGAAGCTTCGGCAAACACCTGTGATCCAGGCTGAAAAAATACAATCAACCCTAGCAGAAAACCAAACAGGTGATGGGGGATCGGCATAAATTTCTCCTATAGTTACTTTGAGAAGCCTTTCTCATTATCTCAAGATTCTTGGCAGGAAGTCTATGGTCTCACCAACAAAAATTGCAGACATGATTGGGAAGACCTGACTTAGAAGCTAGGGCAAGGTATGAATGGGAACTTCTGTGGCCTTGGATTCCTGGATTCGATAGGCTCGAACTACAGGCTGATCCGTATGCTCTAAGGAAATAATCAAGTGGAACGGTTCCGGGAAGTGGAGTTTGGCCCGATAGCTTTCAAATTCCATGGCGATGGTGATATCCGTTTGAGAGGGCCTGGCGGGACTAAACGTGTGGGAATGATAAAAACCTAATAGGGCAAGACTTTTTGAACGAATGTCTCGCTGAGCCATGGCCATTTCTCTGGCATCCATCTGAAAGGCGATATCGGCTCGCTCCTCCGGCGATAAGCGTTGCAGATCAGCCAATTTGGCTCCGTCAAAGCGGGTAAGATCTTGTTCCGATAACCCCGCTAGAATATTAGTAATCCGATAGGCTTCAGCGATGATGTTTTCGGTCCCTGACAGAATGCCGCAACATTCATGAGGTGCTAACTCCCGGGCATGGGCAATCATGCTTTTGATGATGCTGGACGGAATGGCAAGCATGGACTTAGATGCTACAGGAGACTTCCTGTTCCACAAGTTTGGTGATGGTGGGATGAGGGCCACAGAGAGGACAGTCTGGAGATTTCGGGCGACCAACCTTTCTGAATGTCATATCGAGGGCATCGTAAAGGAGAAGATGTTTTGCCAAACTTTCCCCAAGATCAAGGACTTCTTTAATGGCTTCATTGGCTTGCAACACACCAATGGTCCCGGCTAACACGCCTAAAACTCCGGCTTCTTGGCAATTTGGCACGAGGCCGGCGGGTGGAGGTTCCGGATATAAACAGCGATAACAGGGAAATCCTTCATGGGGCTTGATTGTGGCCAATTGTCCTTCAAAGCGAAAAATGCTCCCTGAAATCAGTGTCCTTTTCGCAAAAAAACAGGCATCATTGACGAGAAACCGTGTGGAAAAATTGTCTGATCCGTCCAATACGATGTCATAGCCTTCAATTAAGGAGAGGATATTGGTAACGCTTACATGTTCAGGATAGAGCTTAAGCGTGGTTTCAGGATTGAGGGCTGACAATAATGTCCCGCCGGATTCGACCTTTGAAACACCAATCAGGTCGGTTGTATGCAGAATTTGCCGTTGCAGATTGGATAAGTCCACGACATCGCCATCAGTCAGACCTAAGGTTCCTATTCCAGCCGCAGCCAGATACAGAGCTGCTGGAGAACCAAGCCCTCCTGCTCCAATCACCAGGATTTTGGCATCCTGTAACT
>JAGQKG010000386.1 GCA_020430245.1 Nitrospira sp. | reverse complement strand
GTAACAAACGTGCCATTGCCAGAATTGGGAATGCCTATCCGTTGGCCAAAGAAGTTTTGGACTTGAACCCAAAACCGGTCCTGCAAGATATCCGTATCGGCCACCACAATCACATTGATGGAGCCTTTTGATTCTGTGAGATGATCTTTGGTCTGAGTTTCGGCTTCTGAAGCCATATCCGGATTCTCATTCGTATTCGCCGCCGCTTTAGGCTTTCCCTCAGGAAATGCCGTTTTCACGGTTCCCGTTACCCTGGCGGCCACAATAAATTTTTCTCCTTCAGGCCGATAACTGTTGAGTAAGCCGCTGACATCAGGCATGACTGATAAACGTGAGGCCTCAATCTGCATGGCGGCTTCATCCGATTGGATGAGCGGTTCGACCGTAGTCCCCGTCTCCCCCTTCTTTCGAATGATGCCTGCTGATGCCACCGTGATCGACGGCACATGAGCCGTGACAATATCCTTGTCGCTGAAATGTTCCTGGCGGAAATCAATCCAGACTGGATAATCTACCACCTGTAGACGGTTCTGCTGTTGGACTTGCACCTTTTTGGCCAACGGCAAATCTCCCAATACTTGCCCTTTCACCAACTCAAGACCCCAGGCGGCAAATAACGTAGGCATATCCGAATTCCGGGGGCCGCCGCCTCCCATCGGGTTCATGGGGTTTCCGCCTCCACTATCGGATTCCGCAAGAGGATCCACAAAAATCATGGCATGCCCGCCTCTCAAAACATATTGATCGATTGCATAGAGAGTGGCCTCACTCAGGGACTTAGGATGCACAATCATTAAGACACTAATCTCCTCGGGGATAGTCGCAGCCGTCGTTTCAATTTTTTTCACTTCGAACATTTGTTCGATATGAGAGAGAATAAGCCAGGGTTGGCTTCCTCCCTGCTGTGCCATAAACGGCATGCCCCCACTCCCATCAATGGGCAAGGTACTCAGCAGGCCAAGAACTTTTTTCTTGGGATTGGCCAACGTGTGAACCATCTTCGTCAAGTCATACTCCAAAAACTCTTCCCGCTCTGGTTGAAAAAAAGGAATCACTTCCAGCTCATCCGTCGAACTGGTCCCGGCCAATCCAAAATAAAATTGGGTGCTCCCACCATCCAGCGGGATACCCTGCAGACCAAACGCGACGGCTCGGTCTTCTTCTTCTGAAAACGGTTCAGGATCTATCACCTCCAAGTACAGTTGGTCTCCCGCGACTTGCGCATATTCCTCCAACATCTCCTGAACACGTGTTGCGTAACTTTTAATGCCCGGCAAGCCGGTTGCCAAGGCTTTAGAGAGATAAAACCGCAGTGTAATGGGTTCCTTCAAACTCTCAAGAACATTCTTGGTGCCTTCAGACAAGGTATACAGGCCATGTTCTGTCAAATCGAATCGTGCAGAACTGAACGCGGCATTACTCACCATGTTGAAGACACCGAACAGAACGGCTGCCATGATGAGACCGCTTCCCGTGAGTACTTTTTTATTCATCATCACTCCTCACTTGCAAAGTTTCACACCGGATCCTTCAAACCGTCTACTTACGATTCGGCCTTTTTGATATCAATGACCGTGGCCGTCGCAAACAACCAAAAGGCAATCAGCGAGAGAAAAAAGAGAATATCGCGCAAATCCAAGACACCTTTGCTGATCGATTGGAAATGCGTCAAAAAGCTAAATGAGCTGATGGCACTCAGCAGAAATTGTGGC
>JAGQKG010000385.1 GCA_020430245.1 Nitrospira sp. | reverse complement strand
GCAAAGCCGCGGACATAGATAATCGGGTGGTAGGGATGCTGCGCGGATGTCGTCATGAAGGTACCTCCGAATTACGATTGCACGAATGTCAGTGTGAACACGCCTTCTTCTGTTCCAGTGTATTTCCCATCTTAGACGCTACAATCGGCTGTGAGGAGATTTTTGGTCAATTCAGGAAATTAGTCAAGTTGCAGAAGTGCAAAAGAAGAACAGAAGGGTCAGCACGACATCAGGAAGATTTGGAATTCCGGATCAACTCTTGATAGGGTATAAGTAATACGTTCTCGATAGCCGGACATTCCAGATTCGTCCAACCCAATGGAGCGTCCCATGCTTCATCCTCTCAGCCGATGGAATCCGATCAGACTTCCTTCCTCTTTCTCTCCGCGAAACGAACAAAAACGAGATGCCGAGCGACCACGGCAGCAACTAGCGATGCGATCCCTGAGGACTGCGTGGGGCGCGTCTGTCCTCCTGATCAGTCTGACCCTGACGATTTCTCTCACGGATAGATTGTGGGCGAATGAAGAGCCACTGACCAGGCCTTCATGGTCGCAGGAGGATCAACAGATCCTACAAAACATTCACACTATCCTCATCGCCGGCACCGTCCAAACCTGGCTGAATGTGCCGAGTCCACCCTACAATGTGGGGGTGACCTTGAAGCTCAAACTGGAAGATGCGGGGTTTCAGGTGGTCTTTGATCCCAAACAACCACATGATGCGATTCTCTACATTCAATATGAGGAAATACCCAGTGGACAGTTTCAAGTATTGGAACAAGCGACGGCTATCCGCTACGACATGAAGCTGGTACATGACCGTTTAGGGAAAATCTTTTCACATCACTTTGAAGCTGAACCCAATGCCATTCCGCTCGGGAGTCTATATTGGGACGCGATCGGCAATCTGGAGGAAGATCCCTACTACTGTTTTGTTGGAGACCTCATCCGAGGATATATTAATCGGGAACAGAATGAACAGGAAATGTTAATGGAGGTGTTGGTAAGGCCCTTTACCCAGAATGAGTTGGTTAATGCGGCAGGAGCTCGAGGCGCCACTCAGGCTATTGTCCAACAACGCGCCAGGTTGAATATCATTCAGGAACTAGGACAGGGGGCGTTTCATACCCCTGAAGCGCAGGCTGTTTTATGGACGGTTGCCAAAAAAGCGCAACCCACTGAACGAGGAGCGGCCATGACTCAGCTTGGCGAGATTGGCGACATCACGTTTCTCTCTCCACTCACAACATTATTGGAAAAAGAAACCGATCCGGAAGTTCGGTCGGCAGGGGAGCATGCAATCCAACTCATTGAATCCGGTAACCTAAACGAGTGAATGTTGAATGTGGATAGCTATCCTGTATGCCGACGCTCTTGCAAATAAACATACGTGAAGCAACGACAGACCCCCGTTTTATTTTTCAGATCCAGCCCACATGCCACTCCTCTTGTGACACCGGACGGGACAACTGATCCAGGAGTCGGCCGGAAACTTGAGTCCGGCATTCACCAAAGCCAAGACCGGTATCACCACAAACCCACGAAGGGAGGCATGCCATGTTCCAGCCGTTGCAGCGGAGTCAGCTCTTTTCTGGGCACTGCGAAATGACCTCTAGCAACTGACGCTTCTTATCGGTCAACAGTATCACGTCATTACTGGCAGTAGTCTCACATCCGTTTCCCAATTCCTTGATGCGCGAAACGAACCCCTTGCCGGAGATCTTCACATTGGCAGGGGATGACAAGGGCCGCAAGA
>JAGQKG010000384.1 GCA_020430245.1 Nitrospira sp. | reverse complement strand
ATGACGCAAACTGCCTTCCTCCAAAATGGTTCGCCAAATGAAGCTGATGGAAGGGGAGACGTCGGAAATGTACAACCTCCTGACACGTAATCCCAAACGCCCCGGCGGAAATCCGCAACAGATTGGCCGTTTCCGCTGCACGTATCATTTGAACGCCAGAAAGGCGATGCAGCATGAGCACAGTCAGCGGGGTGAAAAATGATCCCAGGAATAGACCTTCGAGCAGCATAGGCCAGAAAATCTGATCAAATGAGTGGGGATCGTCGTATTGGCCTATCCAGTATAGAGTCACAGCAAATCCAAGAAAATTAAGACTCGCCAGCATCCGAACGTCGAACCGCTTGGAGAGCTCATGCATCACGGCAATCATCGGAGCCCCCAACAACACCATGGGAAGGAGCGCCATACCGGCAAGTAGCGAGGAATACCCCATCAACAATTGAAGCTGGACGATCAGCAGTGTGAGTAATCCCTGGATCGAAAAAAATCCGACCACCAAGCAGATCACCCCGATGGTAAAATTCCGGTCCGCGAACAACCGGAGATCCAGGATAGGTTGGCGCTCGCCAAACTCCCAGAGAATAAAACAAGGCAATGCCACAATGACGACGATTAAGACGCCACGGAGGAATGGCGAGTCAAGCCAGTCAAAATCGTTCCCCATGTTCAGAAGTGTCTGAATGCCCCCCAAAATGACGGCCAATAAAAAAAATCCCACGAAGTCAAACCTGATACGCTGTCGAGTGAATCCCCGTCCATACAGCAACGAACTCATGAAACCGACGACAACCAGGGAGAGGACCACATCCATATAAAACAGATAACGCCACCCGAGATCATCCGCGATCCACCCGCCCACAGGCAGACCAATGGTAAATGGCGAAATGGTAAACAAACCCCAGATGGCCAATCCCATGGACTTGAGCCGATCCGGGTACTCTTTGAGGAGCATGTCTTGTGAGAGAAAAATCGTGAGGCCGCCTGCAAACCCTTGAACAATTCTGGCATTCAGAAATTCCCAATGGGTCTGACTGATGGCGCCAATATACGAAGCCAGGGCATACAGAAGAAAAGCGACAACAAACACACGGGTATTGCCGTACCGGTCAGACAGCGTGCGACCAATAGGAATGCCCAGTGCCAGAGCAATCATGAAATCCGTCTGAGCCCAGGTCAGAAAACTCGGCAACACCCCTTCCAGGTCGCCGGCGACATGGGGCAACAGCGCAACATAAGATCCGGCATTGAACATCACGAGAATGTGCCCAAGACCGAGCGTGATATTGAACAGAATAAAATGCCAGCCTCTGAGGGGTTTGGAAAACATGGCCTGCATGGGTTTCCTCTGGTTCACAGACAGATATTGCCGCTTGGCTGCGCGGATATGGAACAAGACTCATGGTTGACGGCTTGAACCTGTTGAGGATCTATCGTGGGAGAACCATGTGCACAATTCATTGGCAAATCGTGGAAGAACATCCCTCCAACCAGGTTGTCCACCATGACCGGAATCTTGCCCAAAAACCTCAAGGGAGACCTATCGATCTCAGCTCCCATTACCACACCGACTGGCATGACAAACATGTCCACCACCGCGTGTTCAATCCCCTGCGAGACGAACAGAACCATAGGCCCCCAAATGCCACATACCCGCCCGATAAAGAACCTAGGGCCATAGGCAAATACCACTATTCAACGGGAAAGAGCACAAGGAGGTGAAACGTATTCACCCCGTTGTGCTCTTCCAGCAGCGGACTTGCGGTTCTCCCTT
>JAGQKG010000383.1 GCA_020430245.1 Nitrospira sp. | reverse complement strand
GGATCGACGATTCCGCCACGATCACCGGGGAGCCCGTCAATGAGAATGCCATTGAAATGCTCCTCAACGGGTTGGCGCAAACCCCTTTGGGTCTGAGCGGTGATGATGCGTTTCGGATATCACTGGCCGGAGCGCAGGAAAAAACCGCGCTGCTCCGGCATAAGGGCAAATGGCTCAAGCCCCGTGGCACCACACCCACCTCTCATATTTTTAAAAAACAGATCGGCCGCTTGCCGAACGGACTCGACCTCTCGAATAGCGTCGAGAATGAATTTTATTGCCTGAAACTGGCTGCCGCGTTTGGCCTGCCGGTCAACCGGGCGGACATCTACACGTTCGGAGAGACGAAATCGCTGGTAATCGAACGCTTCGACCGGCGCTGGACAAAAGACAAGCGGCTATTGCGGCTCCCGCAGGAGGATTGTTGCCAGGCGCTCTCGGTGCCGCCCACCAGGAAATATCAAAGTGAAGGCGGATCGGGAATGATCGAAGTACTTGATCTGCTCAAGGGCAGCGATCATCCCATTGAAGACCAGGAAACCGTGGTAAAGGCACAAATCTTCTTCTGGCTCATTGGCGCGACAGACGGGCACGCTAAAAATTTCAGCATTTTTCTCAGTCCAGGGGGCAGTTATCATCTGACGCCCCTGTATGATGTCCTCACCGCTCAGCCGAGCTTCGAAATGCGTCAAATTGAAAGCAAACAGATGAAGCTAGCCATGTCGGTCGGGACCAAGCGGCATTATCGAATCGGCGACATTCTCGGACGGCATTTTATTCAGACCGTGGAAGGAGCAGGACTGCCGAAAAGATTCGCCCATGAGACTATCGAAAAAATGGCTGATACAGCCCGGCAGGCCTTGGAAGCCATCGAACGCGTCCTACCGGCGGATTTCCCGGAGGGCATTCACCGGGCGGTCAAAGCCGGCGTGACCAACCGTCTGTCCAAGCTGCGTGTTGCGTAAATGGTTAGGGGAAGGTACGTGCGGTGGACTCATCCGGCTATTCGGCCCGGTTTTTCATCGGCAGGCCTCGCTGTTTCCAGCCTGACATGTGACCGTCCAGGTACACAATATTTCTATACCCCACCGTCCAGAGAGCGAATTTTCCGATCCACGCTCTCGGGCCATGCTCGCAATAGACGACAATCGGGTCCTTCGGTCTGGCGTTTGCCTCCTCGTGACGGCTCCAAATGGCATAAAAAGGCAGATGCACAGCGCCCGGCACATGCCCGGCATCATATTCACTTTCGGAGCGGACATCCACGATCACTGGCGCCGTCTGTGTTTCAATGGAGGTTAACAGTTGCTCCGGGGTCAATCGGGCAGGCTTTTCTCCGAACATGCAACAAGTAGAACCAATACCACAAAATTCAAAAACCACGGGAATTTAGTCGTGGCATGCTTGGATTTGGAATGGGAACATAAAGTCCTGCAGTCATCTAGACAAGGCATTCTGGTGTAGAAAGAGTTTGGTCTCTCAAGTACGCTGAAAAGATACCTGGTTCCAACCCTCATTTTCTTACGGAAGTCAGCAGTATAAGAAAATTAACAAAAAATAGGAACGATGAAGGCGGCCCACGAGGCGGCGCTCACGACGCGGGGTTTCGCGACATGGCGTTCCACAACCTGACTCTCGCCTCTGATCCACAAGGAGAGGGAAACTATAGTAGTTTAACTTTCAACTAGGACATGTAAATTGCCCCTCGCCCCTTTGGGGAGAGGGTGTGAGTGAGGGGAATGCATCAATCGAAGATTAAAATACTATACCGGGAAGATATTCTCATGTATC
>JAGQKG010000382.1 GCA_020430245.1 Nitrospira sp. | reverse complement strand
TACCCCCATGTCGTGTATGTGACCAATCGTGACGGCGTCTTTAGAAGTGAAGATGGAGGAATAACTTGGGAAGCTCGAAGTGCGGGCTTGACGAATGTTAATATTCGGGCTCTGGCCATGAGCGCGGTCGATTCTGATGTGCTCTATGTAGGGACGAACGGAAAAGGACTTTTTCGGACGAGTGATCGTGGAATATCATGGGAGGCTGTGCCGCTGGTTGTGGCCGAGTCCCTGTAAGGTTTATCCTGGACAGGGGATGATTTGATATCCTTCTTCTTGAAGATTAAGATCTCTTTTTATAGGTGGGTAAGAGAGTCTTTTGGGCTGATATCTGGCGAAGAGTAAGGAAAGGTAATCACTGTGGCTTTTTGGGATTCGAAGCAAGGGCGAAATCGTGCAGATGCGGTCTGCTCATTTTGTGGTCGCGCAAAACCTGGAGCAACCAATTTGATTCAGGCTCCGACCAAACAGGCCTGCATCCAATGTCAGACTCCGGGGTCGGTGTTGATTTGTGCGGATTGCATTCAACAATGTTCAAAATTTTTATCAGGCCATATGGAAGGTCCATCCGCGATAGAGCCTCCATCCGGTCCGCTGCCGACGCCTCCTGAAATCAAAGAGGTGCTTGACCAGTATGTGATTGGACAGGATCGTGCCAAAAAGGT
Organism: Nitrospira sp.; assembly: GCA_020430245.1. Classification (GTDB taxonomy): domain Bacteria; phylum Nitrospirota; class Nitrospiria; order Nitrospirales; family UBA8639; genus Nitrospira_E. Next base: position 1,163 of record JAGQKG010000382.1, on the reverse strand, counting down.
TTTGTCGGTGGCTGTTCACAACCATTATAAACGCGTATTTAGCGGTAAAGATCTACCTGATGTGGAATTGGAAAAAGGGAATGTGATGTTGATCGGGCCGACGGGAACCGGCAAAACCCTACTGGCCAGAACCTTAGCCAAAATTTTGCATGTGCCATTTGCCATCGCAGATGCCACCACGGTGACGGAAGCGGGATATGTGGGCGAGGATGTGGAAAATGTGGTCTTAAAGTTATTGCAGTCCTGTGATTTTAATATGGCCAGGGCGCAAGTGGGCATCATTTATATCGATGAAGTTGATAAGATTAGCCGGAAATCTGAAAGCGCATCCATTACCCGTGATGTGTCCGGAGAAGGTGTCCAGCAGGCCTTACTGAAATTGGTGGAGGGGACATTATGCAATGTGCCTCCCAAAGGGGGCAGAAAACATCCTGAACAGGAATTTCTCAGGGTGGATACGACGAATATCCTTTTTATTTGTGGCGGTGCGTTTGTGGGGGTGGAAGATATTATTGCTCAGCGGACCAATCAGAAACGAATGGGATTTGGCGCGGTTTCCTCCAAAGGGGAGGGGTTGGCCTCTGATCAATTGATGGGAAAACTCAAGCCGGAGGATCTTTTGAAATATGGACTCATCCCTGAATTTGTTGGCCGGTTTCCTATTCTGGCCTCTCTGAATGATTTGCGCGTGGAGGATATGGTTCGGGTCCTTCAGGAACCGAAAAACGCTCTTCTGAAACAATATCAAGCGTTATTTCAATTAGATGGGGTGCAGTTGGATTTCACTCCTGAGGCGATTCGAGCCATTGCCACCAGGGCCTCGTCCATGAAAACCGGAGCCAGGGGATTGCGTTCTATTCTTGAGGAAGTGATGCTGGATTTGATGTATGATGTGCCTGCCTTAAAAAACATTAAGCGAGTGGTTATTTCCGAAGAAGCGATTGATGGCAGGGGGGTTCCTCAATTAATGTCCTGAAATACTGCTCGGGGGAGGAGTTTCTCTCCTGAAGATTGTTGCATTCTTTTCCATTCTGACTTATGCTACTTAGAAGAAATTCATCACGACATTCGGGCCACGTGATGAATGGTTGAGTGACGGGCCCATCACTGATGTTGTTTTGCCAAGGAATCCGCAAGGAGTCTGATTGGAAGTTAGTCCTAAG
>JAGQKG010000381.1 GCA_020430245.1 Nitrospira sp. | reverse complement strand
CCCTAGAATATCACTCAACCCTGGCATGAGCCCCCCATGTGGAAAGACGGTTGATTCAGAAAATGCCGATCAGGCTGTCGCCCGTTCGGCACTACCGACATATATCGGAACACCATTTGTCAAAATAAAGGAAAATTGAGAAAATGTTCGGGAATGTGTTTGTCACCAGGAAGCCACCGGCTTCTTCCATGAAACCAAGCTCCTGATCAACCATTCAAGGAGCGGGAATTCCCACATCTCCATCTGGACGGAATGCATTGCCCGAGAGAAGGATATGAGACACGAGGCCTGGCTGTGGCCCGGCACAGGCTAGGCGATCATCCCGTCTATGTCAAGAGTATCGAGAAGCGATGTCTACGGTTGCGAATCAGGCGCGGGCACTTCACTGTCTCTTCAGACAGATCACACACTTGCTCTGAAGGCTGGGTATGGTATAAGAAGAGGAACATTTTGTGTCCGGCTCGCATCATCCTCTGGAGGAAGAGTTACCTCGATCGTGTCTAAAAAAAGCTTGCTGTTTGTCATCGTCCTGGCTCTTATCGCCATTTATCTGGGATTAATTGGGAACGCACGATGGGGAGATTCCACCGCCCCTGAAATCTCTCTCGAGCAACCGTTCGAGCTGGTCGGCCCCACCACGCCACTAGTTCTTCGTATTCATGATGATGGGACCGGTCTTCGGGACATCTCAGTCCGCATTATTCACAACATGGAAACATTCAGCCTGGCCGACCAATCATTTCCTTCTGAAGGGTGGTTTTCGGCAGCCGGCGGACAGGACCATGAATTCACGCTGAACGTGATTCCCTATGACAACTCGGATCTTCCTCGACGACAAGGGCAGGCTCAACTCATTGTGACCGCACGGGATTATTCCTGGCGAAACTGGTTTGAAGGTAACGGACAACGTCTGGAAAAGGAATTTACCCCACAATTTACACCACCCCGATTGGAACTCCTATCAGCCCCCACGACCATCGTACAAGGTGGAACAGGCATCATCAGATATCGAGTGATCCCGGAAGTATCTAGGCACGGGGTACAGGTTGGAAACGTTTTTTTCCCTGGATATCCCGCACCGGACAAAGCCGGAATGTTTGCCTTTATTGCGTTTCCGTATAATTTGCCGTCTTCGACCCCAATTCAAGTTATTGCAGACGACGGATTTGGCAACTCAGCCCTCATGGATGTAAATTTCAAGGTCAAACCCCAAGCCTGGCGTACCCGTTCCATCACAATTTCCGACTCATTTATTCGTAAAACGGTCCCGACCATCCTGGCACAGACTCCTGAAATACAGAGTTTGGGCGATCCACTGAAGGATTTCCTTCTGGTCAACGACACCTTACGCAAGATGAATAACACGACCATTGCCAAACTGGCCAAGACCAGCCGACAAGAATTTATCTGGAAAGGAGCGTTTCGCCAATTATCGGGCTCACAGGTCGAAGCCTCCTTCGCGGACCACCGCAAATATACGTATAACGGACAGGTCGTCGATACCCAGGATCATTTAGGGTTTGACCTCGCCGTTACCCAGCATTATCCCGTCGAAGCCGCGAATAACGGAATTGTGATATTTGCGGGATACCTGGGAATTTATGGGAACACGATTATTCTTGATCATGGATATGGGTTGCTTTCCTTGTATGCGCATCTCTCCTCAATCGAAGTCAAACTCGGTGACGCGGTTACCTTGGGGCAACCCATTGGCAAATCAGGCACCACCGGTCTCGCAGGAGGAGACCACCTGCATTTTAGTTTGATTTTGCATGGCGAACAGGTGAATCCCACGGAATGGTGGGATCCGTTTTGGGTGAAAACCCGCATCAAAGATCAGT
>JAGQKG010000380.1 GCA_020430245.1 Nitrospira sp. | reverse complement strand
AGAGCATGGACATACTGCGGAATCAACCCATCGCCTATCAGGTACATCCCGGGTTAAATCCTCCGGTCCCGGAACCTTCGACCGAATCGACTGAACCGATCACCTCCCAAATCTGGAAGTTGCAAATCGCGGCGTTGAAACATCTCATCAACGGCGACCACTCAGATGCCATGCGTATGCTTGATCGGGCCATCGCCCTGGAAGAATCCCTCCCGCCGCCTTCCGGTCCTCCCGATCTCATCAAGCCCACCCATGAACTGTATGGAGAAATTCTGCTAGGCATCGACCGGCCGAAAGAGGCACAGCACCAATTTGAACGATCACTCTTATGGCATCCCAATCGAGCACGTTCACTCCTGGGTCTGGCACGAGCCGCCGCTCAATTGGGACATATCCAGGCAACCCGTCAAGCCTATCGCAATTTTCTCAAAATATGGAACCAGGCCGATTCCGACCTTCCCGAGGTGAACGAAGCGAAACAGTTCATTCAACAAGCTGTCCAGCAATAACCCTCGCATGGGTCATTCCCGATATTAGTAATCGGGAATCCATTCTTAGCTTCGTTATTCTTTCATGTCTCTGATGGGAATCTTCCTCATCTTGCCATATTGGATCTATCTTAACTCCAGGTTGCCTGGTCTGCATTTCCTGGCCTCGAAATTGCGTGGTTAAATTGTTATCTCTGCCAGGAATAGGTGTGAGTCCCTCTATGATTTTTCATTCCAATGCCATCTGTATATTTTAAGGAGTTTGACCGTAGGACCATGGATTCAGTTCTCAAATTGCCTACTATCTTTGGCAGGAAGGTCTTTCCAAGGTTTTATACCAACAACAAATCCTCCAAAAAAAATTGAGACTATTGAAGGGTTTTACGCGACGATGAGCTGGCTTGGGAGGGGATTCACAGTGAATCATCGCCTTTCATTCCTGAAGGCAAACGTATTAGAATAGCAATGAAAATTTTCTGATTCTACGCGGTTTTCTCTTCTATGAGCGAACATTCAAAAATAGAGTGGACGGATGCCACATGGAATCCAGTTCGAGGATGTTCCAAGGTTAGTCCCGGTTGCATAAACTGCTATGCTGAGACTTTTGCAGAACGCTTTCGAGGAGTACGAGGGCATCCTTTTGAAGATGGGTTTGATCTGCGATTAATTCCAGGCAAGCTCGCTGATCCCTTGCGGTGGCGAACTCCTCGGATGATTTTCGTTAATTCAATGAGCGACTTGTTCCACGAAAATGTCCCTGATGATTACATCGTCAATGTCGCGCGCGTAATGAGATTAGCCAAGTGGCATACTTATCAGATATTAACCAAGCGCTCCGACCGGATGAGGGATCTACTTGAGGGAAAACTTCAATTCGCCTCGAATCAATCACATATTTGGTGGGGAGTCAGCGTCGAGAACAGGAAACACGGGCTCCCACGTCTGGAACATCTGCGCAAAGCTCCGGCCCATGTCAGATTCCTGTCTATTGAACCTTTGCTTGAGGATCTTGGGACCTTAAACCTCAAAGGAATTAGTTGGGTAATTGTGGGGGGAGAAAGCGGACCAGGTGCCAGGCCTATGGCCAAGGCCTGGGTTCTCGCAATTCGTAATCAGTGTAAACGGGCTCAGGTTCCGTTCTTTTTCAAGCAATGGGGTGGAGTCAGAAAGGCCGAAACGGGTCGGACCTTGGATGGCAAGATCTACAGTGAGTTCCCGGCTCGTGATTTTACGGCTGTCCCCTCAGCGGGTGAGATGTTGGCTATGAGGGAAGAAATTGAATTTGTATAGCCCTCATGCCAACTGCCGATTTTCACAATAAACCATTCAACGAAGGAACACTCACCAAACTCGAAATCTTTG
>JAGQKG010000037.1 GCA_020430245.1 Nitrospira sp. | reverse complement strand
TTTGAATCACCCCGACATCGTTCATCAATCTGGAAATCAACTCTCCTGTTCGGCGTTTTGCAAAGAAGTTCAGTGACAACCGATGGAGGTGAGAAAAAACGTGGGTACGAAAATCCGCCATCACATGCTGGGAAGCCAGCGCGGTCAAATAACTATGAGCCATGGATAAGAGGCCCTGTCCGATCACCAACCCCACAAAAACCCACACCATGTTTGTCAATTCCGCCAAATCGCGTTGAACCGTAATAAGATCCCACAACGAGCCGCCCAACCGGATGAGGAACAGGTTGCAGACCGCAACACCCATTACCAAGACCCCTGCAACAACCATAGTCAACAGATACGGACGAAGAAAGGGAATAAATCGAGACAGATAGTTCATAGAGGACTTACACGAACAAATAATATTATCCGTTGAGAGAAAAAATGGGATGTCCCGAAACCACAATCGGAAGATGCAATTAGGCGAGAGAAAAGACGAATTGGCAGCTAGTCGAGTTGAATAACCGATTCGATCTGATTTTTATTTAACGCCACAAACGCAGAACGTTCAGTGTCATTGATCAGTACATCCGTTAAGTTAATAAACAAGACCGACTCATCATTTAAAACATCTGAAATTCGATTTCGCATAGGCGGGATCAAGAGATCTCCCACATAAGATGACAAAGAGGAACGGACCCGAATACGAGTTTTTTTCCCCTGGGTCATATGCAAGCCCTTGACCATCCCGGCCTATGGAAATTAATTACGACGTTTGGCAAATTTCATTCGGCGAAGGAGTTTTTTATGTTTATGCTTGCGCATTTTCTTCCTCCGCTTTTTCACAACACTGGACATAACGTTACATTCCTGGGTGAAATCGTTTCTGCTCCCGTGGTTCGGAGAGCGTTTTTCTCTCCGCGTATTTGGCAAACAAGCCCACGACTGCCGGTTGACTACCTATCATAGGGTCAAGAAAGGTGTCAAGGAAATCACCTGCATCATACCTGTTCATTCCCGTAATAATCATCAACTTTCGATAAATTCTCTTGACCCCCTCCAGCATTCTTCCTCTATTATAGAAATTCATGAATCCACTTCAATGTATAAACAAACAAGTCCTTGTACTTTTGATAACCTTTCCGGTTATTTTTTCACTTGCGGGAACAGGATGTTCGAAAAAAGCCCCCAAATACCCTGAGGACCACGCCCGATTCCAACGAGTGGTGCAAGCCATCAAAGCACTGGAAACAGCCTATGTCAATCAGGATGCCTCGGCCTTTCAGGAATTACTCCTTCCCCTGGAAAATCTTGACCTCTTGGAAGCCAACGTACAGGAAGATTTCGCCACGTTTTCCACTATTCAGCTGGACCTGACCATTGACCGCATGGTGATTGATGGAGACCGCATTTCGGCCTTCGTTTCCTGGCAAGGCAACTGGGAACGCACCCCTCAGGGAGCTGTCGCCCAAGCCAGCGGACATGGAACCCTGTTATGGAGTGGTAATCAAGTCATTCTTCTCCGCAGGATCGAAGGAGATTTGCCGTTTGGTGTGACACACCGTCTCAAATTTTCCTCTTAATCATCAATTCTTTTTCCCTCTTCCAGTCATTTGCATGCCTTCCCCTCTCACATCTCATCATTCTTCTCACGTGATTTCCACGGATTTTCTGATTTTAGGCGCGGGGGTGGCAGGGCTTCGAGCCGCCATTGAATTGAGTCGGCATGGACGAGTCATCATGGTCGCCAAAGGCGGGCCTCAAGACAATAATTCGTTTTACGCCCAAGGAGGGGTGGCGGTTGCACTCAGTGAAGAGGATGACGTGGTTCTCCATATGGCGGATACTTTAAAAGCCGGCCATCAACTCTGTTCGCGACCAGCCACCAAAATTCTCGTTGAAGAAGGCCCATCGCGCATTCATGAATTGATCGAATGGGGAGCTAAATTTGACACGGTGGATGGCAAACTGGCTTTCACCCGGGAGGGAGCCCATAGTCGTCACCGAGTGTTACGGGCTGGAGGGGATGCCACTGGCAGCGAAATGGTCCGTGCGCTCAGCGTTAAAGCCCAAACCCTGAAAAATCTGACATGGATGGGCAATCATGTTGCGGTTGAGCTATGCATCCAAGACGGACGATGCTGGGGAGCATTAATTCTAGATGAACTGAGTGGGAGTCTTAAGATCGTTTGTGCCCCAGCCACAATTTTAGTCACCGGAGGAGCGGGACAGGTCTATGCTCGAACCACCAATCCAGCCAATGCGACCGGAGATGGCATTGCCATGGCATTTCGAGCCGGCGCCATTCTGGAGGATATGGAATTCGTCCAATTTCATCCGACCGCACTGTACCTCCCTTCGAGTCCTCCTTTTTTACTATCCGAGACTCTACGAGGAGAAGGAGGGATTTTGCGTAATAATCGCTGCGAACGCTTCATGAAAAATTATCATCGAAGCCTGGAGCTCGCGCCAAGAGACATTGTATCCCGAGCCATCTGGACAGAAATGCAACGAACAAAGGCTCGCCACGTCTATTTAGATGCAACGCATTTGGGGGCAACATTTTTGAAGGAACGATTTCCCACCATTTATTCAACCTGCTTACGATACGACATTGACATCACGGAGGAATGGATCCCCGTCTCTCCCAGTGCTCATTATTTTATGGGGGGAGTCAAAACCGATCTGCATGGGGCCTCTACCCTTCCAGGTCTGTTTGCGGCCGGAGAAGTGGCCTGCTCCGGCGTGCACGGTGCAAATCGCCTGGCGAGCAATTCTTTACTGGAAGGTCTGGTATTTGGATTTCGCGCAGCCCAAGCCGCTTCAACGAGTTTGATGACGACCGACTCTACCCCAAACTTCTCAGATTCCCCCCTTCTCCGAAAACCCAGTGGCCGTAAAATGTCCACTCAAGATGTGGAAAAAATTAGAAACTCCTTGCGGCGTTTAATGTGGTCTAAAGTGGGGTTGGTGCGAACAGGAATCTCATTAAAAAAAGCCGTCGATCAGATTCAGCAGTGGTCGCAAAAGCTGTCGGCTGCTCCGTGGAACCGGCCAGGATTAGAAACGCGGAATATGGTGCTGGTTGGGCAATGCATTACCGAAGCTGCGCTTTGGCGAGCCAATAGCGTGGGCGCCCATTTTCGTGAAGATTTTCCGTTTTATAAAGGATTAGCCTGGAAAGTCCATAGCCGGTGTCAACAGAAAGTCATGGTCAAACCCACTTTGGTAGGCCACCAGAATACAAGAAAACCCATAGGGCATTGAATGCTATGACGGTCGAGGGCGGGTGATCACCGGACCTAACCATCGTTCCAAATTTTCCCGGAAAGCCTTCCATAATGCCATCGTTATTGGCCCACTCCTTCCTTGGCCAATAGGAACTTCTCCAATTTGAGAGACCCCCATGACTTCCAGTCCTGTGTTCGTCATAAAGCACTCATCCGCTTGAAGCACATCCCCAGGCGAATAGGCCCCTTCTTCTACGTCAATCTTTAAATCTCTAGCTAAGGCGATCACGACCTCTCGAGTGATCCCCCCTAAGATACCGCAAGCAACCGAAGAGGTATGCAATTGGTTGTTGGTCACAAAAAAGATATTGCTCGTTGTACATTCCGTCACATGACCATCCATATTCAACATCAGGGCATCAAACGCTCCGGCCTGCATCGCTTCCTGTTTGGCCAGAATATTGTTAAGAAAACTCAACGACTTAATTTGGGGGGATTGGGCAGACTCTGGATTCCGTCGCACTGAGACGAGCTGCAACCGGACTCCTTGCTCCCGCATAGGCGCAGGATAGGCCACCACGGACCTCGCCATCACGACGATGGTTGGGCGGGGACAAAGACCAGGGTCAATCCCGAGTTCCCCTTCTCCTCGAGAAATCGTTATGCGGAGACTGGCATCTTCAAGCTCGTTTCGAATCAGGGTTTCGGTGATAATAGCCTCCCAAGCCTCTTCCTGGATTGGAAGAACCAGACCGATCAGATCACAGGATCGTCGAAGTCGCGCCAAATGCCGTTCCAATAAAAAAATTCTCCCGTGGTAGACACGGAGAGTTTCGTAAACACCGTCCCCATATAGAAACCCATGGTCAAAGACGGAAATTCGAGCCTGTTCTTTTTTCACAAACCCATCGTTGAGGTATATCCACATCTCATATGTCCATTTCGTCGTCAGTGGATCCCTTGCAGTACTTGAAAAAACGCTTTGGCTTTTTGGAGCGTTTCCTCATACTCCCGGTTAGGATCGGAGTCGGCCACAATCCCTGCTCCCACTTGAAGAAAACCCTGCCCTTCCGTGAGCCACAAGGTGCGAATGGCAATATTCAAGTCAAGATTCCCGTTCCATCCAATAAACCCAATCGACCCGGTGTAAATTCCCCGACGAACAGGCTCAAGCTGCTCGATGAGTTCCATACAGTGAACTTTAGGCACTCCGGTAATCGTCCCTCCAGGAAATGTGGCTCGAATAAGGTCGAAACCATGATAGGAGTCACGCAAACGACCGGAAATCTGGGAGACCATATGCATGACATGTGAATATCGCTCTACCGTCATCAACTCATTAACCCGAACGGACCCATAGTCGCACACCCGTCCAAGGTCATTTCGAGCCAAATCAACCAACATGAGATGCTCCGCCCGTTCCTTGGGACAAGACAACAGTTCTTCTGCCAAGCATCGATCATTTTGAGGTTCTATTCCCCGAGGTCTGGTGCCCGCGATAGGACGCATATCGGCATATCCCTCTGAAAGGCGTACTAATCGTTCTGGTGAATTACACACGATCACATCGAACTCCAACACGAGAAATGCCGAATGAGGAGAGGAATTTACCTTTCGCAATTGCCGATATAAATCGGCTCCCGCTTCGGCTTGACTGGCAAACCCGTGAGTCACTCCCTCTAGCCGGAATCGATGAGAGAGATTAGCCTGATAAATATCTCCCGCAGCAATGAAGTGCTGGCATGCACGCACCCGATCCACATACTCCAAAGACGATTGCTCCCCCTGTATGCGGAGCGAGGACATGGCGGAGTGCATTCTGGTTGGAAGATTCTCAGGGATCATTATTTTCGCACGAAGACCAGACAGACGGGCCTGCCCTTCGCGATACAAGTGATCCCAGCTTTCGGCCGCCAATCGATCTGGCGAAGGCGCAAACATCAGCCAGGCCCCTGGCGCATGATCATCCACTACCACAAACATCTCGACAAACAGAAAATATAGATCAGGAAAATGCAGATCATCCCGTAGGAGTTCAGGTAGCACTTCAAATCTGCGAACAAGGTCGTAGCTGAAACAGCCTATCGCCCCCCCCTGGAAAGGCGGAAGGTGGGGCCACGAAACGGCAGTCTGCCCCTCAAAGGTACGCTGCAACATTGCAAATGGATCCCCAATGTATTTTTCCTTCTTATCTCCTGAAATCGTTTCGTACGTGTGTCCCTTTCCCCGGACCACACGATAGGGATCGAACCCCAAATAAGAAAAGCGGCGCACCGCTCCTTCTTGCACGGCATCATGCTCCATGAAAAATGAATGCGGAGCATACCCGGTCACTCGGCCAAAGAGTTCAAAGGGATCATCAAAAACAGGGCAACAATGCTGAATAAGGGGAAAACGTGGAGTCGAATGAATCGAGGAAGGAACTCCTCGTTCGACATGCTTGGGAATGGCGGACAAGGGTTAAGGGCTACCAGGTGAGGGAGATTCCAACGCCCGCATGGCGTCTTCGGGAGACAACAACCCCTTTTCCACTAGAGTATCGAGTAGATCTTTGACAGCTTTTTCGGAAGAACGCCGAATCCCCCGAACCCGAACACCAGGTGGATAAAATCGAAGAAAGTCAGGATTCATTACCCGTATGGTGACCGCCTCACTCTCTGCATAAGGTGACAATTCCGGCCCTGTACTGGGAATTCTAAAAAATGGTTTCCCATCCTCAGTCATCCCATCGGATCCTTCAATTCTGACACGGTTAGAAATTTCTTTTCCAGAAATTTCTCGAACGGAATCCACTACTAGAACCAAGGAATCTGAAATTAGCGGATCGCCTGTTTGATTTTTGACTTTCACCGTATATTCTACTTCACTGACTGACGTTAAGATGTCGTTTCCAGAAAAGGGGTCGAGCTGCTTATATTGAACGACAGGCACCACCCCGCCCGTTAAATCCGGCAAATCATCAACACCCGATGAAGTAGCCCACACAGGATTCCCGCTCGTTGCAATCGCCAGGACCAGGAGTGATACCAAATGTTTCATCATCAATATCTGTTGGACCACCGTAAGACCGAGAGTGAACCCGAGAGGAGGCTTCATGCTCCTCCCTCATGCCCTCCCTGTACATTACCATACCAATATTGAAAAATGGGATGTTTGTTGCTTGACATGATTCGTGATTATTTGCTTGAATGTGGTCCCTTCCAACGACTCGTCTTGCCGATTGAAAAATGGCACCTTCTCAGGATCCAATGTTTTCGGGGCTGGGACAGGCAATGCGAGTGGGGACGGACCTTCTTGCCGCCCTTATCGTCGGTGGATTCCTTGGTTGGTTAATTGATTCGTATGTGTTGGATACCACCCCGTGGGGTGTGGCGGTAGGACTGGTACTTGGATTAATCGCTGGGGTACGCAATGCCTATCGGGCAGCTCAGCGTTGGAAACAATGAGTCGTTAAGACACAAGGTTTGGTTTTGGAAGATCCGTTACACCCCTTCGAACTTCATAACTTTCTCCCGCTTTCTATTTTCGGTCTTGACGTTTCCGTCAATAAGGCCGTCTTGATGATGTGGGTCGTGGTGGGGCTGGTTACGCTTTTATTATTGAAAGCCGGCGGCGCCAAGGCACTCGTGCCGTCTAAGCTCCAAAGTCTCGGGGAGTTGCTGGTCGACTTCATCCGTGGGATTATCCATGATACGATGGGAGCTTCAGGAATGCGATATTTTCCCCTGATCAGCGCCCTCTTTTTGTTTATCCTATTTTCAAATCTAGTCGGCCTCATACCTGGATCCTATACGATTACCAGCCAAATTATTGTAACCGGGGTATTCGCTGTAGGCGTCTATCTACTTAGTCTTATTGTCGGGTTTCAACTCCATGGGGCTAAATTTCTGGGTATCCTCGTTCCCCCTGGCACACCAGGGTGGCTCCTTCCCTTAATGATTCCCATTGAATTGATCAGTCAGTTAGCGAGACCAATTTCGCTGGCCGTCCGATTATTCGCCAATATGACTGCCGGGCATGTGATACTTGGCGTGTTGTTCGGCCTCACGATTGCCGGGGGACTCCTAATCGGGTGGTTGCCTTTTTCGTTTACCATCGCTCTCTATGGCTTAGAAGTCGGGATTGCCTTTATCCAGGCTTATATTTTCACGGTTTTGACCTGCGTCTACATCGGCGACGCGATACATTTACACTAACTCACTCAGGATCGAACAAATCGCGAAGAGTAAGATTTTACAATTAGTCCCTTTTAAACTGGGAGGACAACACCACAATGGATTCTGCAGCAGCAGCACTTTTGGGAATGGGCCTAGCGGCCGCGGGCTTTGCGGGTGCCGGGGTTGGCATCGGGTATATTTTCGGGAAAATGATTGAGGCGGTTGCCCGGCAACCCGAGGCAGAAGCCCGGGTCGGTAAGTACATGTGGATCGGATTTGCCTTGGTCGAAGCCATCGCACTCTACGGATTGGTTATTGCCTTTATCATCATGGGCAAAGGATAGAGGGCTTCTGACCTATGCCACAATTTGACTCACATTTCTTTTCGTCCCTAATATTTTGGGAACTCCTGTCGTTTGGGATTCTGCTCTGGGTACTCTATAAATTCGCCCTTCCCCCGATTCTTGAAACACTGGAAACCCGAGAACGAAAGATCAGGGAAAGCCTCGACCAGGCCGAGCAGAACCGACTAGCCGCAGAACGAAAGCTCAAGGAATACGAAGCCAAGCTTCAGTTGTCTGCTAAAGAAGCGGAAGCGATTCTGGCAGAGGCCAAGCAACAGGCCCAACGCCTGCTTGACGAAAATGAGCAACGGCTTCGTGCGGAGTCCCAGAGGATCAAAGAGGAAACTACGCAAGATATTGAGCGGGAACGGCGCAAGGCCATTCAAGATATCAAGACCCAATCCGCCGAATTAGCCATTTTGGTTGCGGAAAAGGTGATTGGGAGAAGTTTATCGGACGACGATCATCGGCGGTATGCACAAGAGGCTCTCGCAGCCGTCGCAGCCCAATCAAAAAACTAAGGCTTCCTCTCCAAATAGCCTCGAGCACATGGGCTATTCTTTCAAGAATCGCTTACATCAAAACGTCATGCACTATAAAAAAGAGGGAAGAATCACTTCCCTCTTTTTTTTGTGTTCCTAAGAACACCCGCAAACAACGGTTTTCAAGTGGGATATTCCCAGTGATCCGCTCGCAAAACTCATGATCTACGTTTCAATCCTTCCTTGAGGGAAGATTCCCACCTCCGGCCCGATACCCTTCCAAGTCAAGCGTGACCGTTTGAAATCCCAGTTTTTTCAATTCCTCCACTAAACGGGACCTTCTGGGTTCTTCCGTCAAAATGGACATTTGCGCCGGCTCAATCTCGATTCTCGCCAAATCGCCATGCAGGCGAACCCGCACCTGCCTAAGCCCCTGAGCCACCAAAAAGGCCTCGGCTTGCTCAACCCTGGAAAGAAAGGCCTTGGTGATCCGAAGACCACGGGTAATTCGTGAAGACAAACAGGCGGCGGCCGGCTTATTCCAATTAACCAGCCCCAAACCTTTCGCCAATTTTCGAATATCCTCCTTACCCAATCCGGCTTCAACTAAAGGGCTCCGGATACCAAGCTGTCTGGCCGCATTGATGCCGGGACGATCCTCACCCAAGTCATCCACATTGGTCCCGTCCACAATGGTATGAAATCCCACGGCCTCCCGCAGCCTGGAAAGCAATCGGTATAAATCCGTCTTGCAATGAAAGCATCGGGTTGCATCATTTTTGACAAATGCCTCAATTTGCAGCTGATCCGTTTCTATCAATTGCAAAGGTACACCAATGGCTGCGCTTAACTGTTTGACCTCTTCCACTTCCAGTGCGGGAAATGTTGGCGAAACCGCCGTCACCGCTTTGACCTGAGCCCCAAGTATGTCAAAACCCACTTTTAATACCAGTGTGCTGTCTACCCCGCCAGAAAACGCGACCACCACTGAACCCATATGGTGAATGAGCTCTTGCAAGGCCACATATTTCCCCTGCAGAGTTGGTTCAAGGTTGAGCATAGAGAGGGAGACTCCTTTTTTTGTTCGTGGTCGTCTGATTTAAGATTTCAGAAGCTGATCGGCCTAATTGGCCGCAAGCCCCCAATACATCGTCTCCCCGGCTTTTTCGGAGAAACACATCGAGGCCTTTGTTTCTGACAATACCTTGAAAGGCATCAATGACATCTGATGAAGGACGCCGAAACGGATTACCCGGAAATTCATTAAACGGAATCAAATTCACCTTACACCGGATTCCCTGTAAAAGACGCACCAAACGCCTGGCATCATCGGGTGAGTCATTAACCCCTGCTAACATCACATACTCAAACGTCAGGGGGCGCTCGCTGAATCGGTTATAGTCGCGACAGGCATGAAGCAATTCGGATAAATCATAGCGCCCATTTACCGCTGGCATCAGTTGCGACCGTTGCTCATTAGTTGTGCCATTTAAGGATATGGCCAGATTCACGCCTAATCGTCGTACATCTTGAAATCGCGGAATCCATCCCGCTGTTGACACCGTAATACGTCGTGGAGAAAAACCCAACCCCCACTCAATATTGGTCAGACGCTGAATCGCTTCGGCGACCGGCTCAAAATTCACCAATGGCTCTCCCATTCCCATGAACACCAGGGAAGACAGATGCTCCCCTTCCGGCAGATAGGCCTGGACGTTTAACACCTGCCCAACAATTTCATGCGCGCGCAAACTTCGCTTCAGACCCACCTCGGCCGTTAAACAAAAACCACAATCCAGCGTGCAGCCGACTTGAGATGACAGACACAAAGTCCGTCGACGGCCATCCGGGATCAATATCGTTTCCACAGCCAGGCCATCCTCCAAATTCCATACAAACTTTGCGGTGCCATCGCTGGCAATCGTTGGAGGTGAAAACCCCATACGGTGAATGATCGCCACCTCCTGCAACCTGGCTCGGCCGGCTTTTGACAAGTTGGTCATCGACTCAATATCCACCACCCGATGTTGGTAGAGCCATCGGAGGATTTGGTCGGCCCGAAATCGTGGCCAACCGAGTTCCTGAATGAGGGCACCCAATTCATTCGCAGTGAGGGCAAGGAGATTGAGAGGAGGAGAATTTTTGGTCATCACGGCTAAATCCCACAATCAAATATCTCAACAATCATAGCATCCCTACATGCCCAAGCCACCTTAAGAAAAGTGGAGAATTTCTTAAAATTCAAAATTAATGCTAGGTATTTCTACACCACAACCTGTTGTCATTTTCTCCATGGCATGCTTCAAACGACGAGTCCTTCCATACCATACTTCCGAACTGTAAATCCTCATCAATAAACGATATCGCCACCTTATTGCCAATTAATATAGAAATTTTGTCAATTTCCTCCCCACCAAACATCAAAAAAATAAATCCCCCTACCACGATATAATACCTAGTTAATAAGGCACATTTATGAATCGTAAGGACGAATAACATACCAAATATTGAATTTATAAAATCATAATACACTAAGTTTAGGCTTTCATTTTCAACATGTAATTTTATAATGATCTCTTCACAAACATGCCATTGATGTATAATCAACCAATCGTAATTTGCATATTTGTTTGAAGGCACCCTTTAAAAATAAAAATTTAAAGCTTGCTTGTTGACTTTGCTTTAAAACACGAATAGAATGAGGCTCAATATATGGTGGAGTTTGCGAAATGGAGGACCAAAATGACCAGCTTAAAGATATCAGCGATGGGCTGGAGCAGCGAATCAGTGTCTATGAGCGCAAGCTCAAAGATCTCCAAAAAAAACGGGAGCAGGTAGGTGAGGAAATTGCGACGGTTGAGAAATACCTTGAGCTGGCAAAAACCCTCTACCGCGTCGAAGCTGACAAAGCGAAGCTGGCGAGTCTCTCTAGCCAGATCTTCTCGGACAAGGATGGGCATTTGTCCGCAGCCAGTACGGATGTCGCGTCTAAGTCGAGGGAAATCCTTTTAGGTCGAAGCAAATATGTGGGTATGAGCGTACCTGATGCGGTGTACATGGTTCTCCAAGAGGTAGGTCGTCCCTTGCACGCCAAAGAACTTTTTCAACGTCTCAAAGAAGGCGGGATGCCCATCCGTGGAAAAACACCGGTCACCTCGGTTGCAACTTCCTTAAAACGGGACCCTCGATTTCGCAAAGTGGGACCCAATACATTCGAAGTCAATCACGAGAGATCTTTAACCCAAGCCGTCTGACCCGCATGAACGGGCATGATTGTATGATCTGAAAGGGGGTGAGTGAATTGGCAGCAACGAAGAAGAAAGCCGCTCCAAAGAAAAAAGCCGCGGCCGCAAAGCCCAAAGCAAAAGCAAAAACCAAGAAGAAGTAGCTGTAGAGCCCACCTGCAGTGCCACCGGGAGTGGGGCCACCCGCTCCCGGTGTGTTTTTCTCCTCAAAGCCCTTAAACACTCACACAACAAATTCACATGATCGCATCCTGACGCTTGGGATTTCCGCAGACTTCAGGTATGCTCAAAAACGGTCTGCTCCCCATCATCTATGCCACTATCCTCTACCGAATATCATTCGCTGACCCATGTCGCCATTCAAGCCGCCAGGCAAGGCGGTGCGATTCTGCTCGACTATGCAAAAAAAGGATTTGAGATCCACAAAAAGGATCAGGCCATAAATTTGGTCACCGAAGCCGACTTACGCTCAGAAGAAGTGGTCATTCAGACCATCCGACAGGCCTTTCCCGAGCACCAGATTCTCAGCGAAGAACAGGGCCAGCAGAACGTCCCGACCAATCCCGTTAAATGGATTGTCGACCCCTTGGATGGAACCACCAACTTCACCCATGGCTTTCCCATGTACAACGTCTCCATCGGCGTGGAATATGAAGGCACATGCGTCCTCGGAGTCGTCTACGACCCCACGCGGGACGAATTGTTTCTGGGGCAACAAGGAAATGGAGCCACACTCAATGGCACACCGATTCATGTCTCGGCCACACCAAAACTGAACGAGGCCTTGCTCGTCACCGGCTTTGCCTATGACGTGCACACGGCCAAAGACAATAACTTAAAGGAATTTTGCGCGTTCACCGTACGCGCGCGAGGCATGCGCCGAACCGGCACCGCCGCGATTGACCTCTGTTACATCGCCAGCGGCCGATTCGATGGCTTTTGGGAACTCCAACTCAACCCGTGGGACACCGCAGCTGGCAAAGTCATCCTGGAAGAAGCCGGAGGGTGCCTGTCAGATTATGCAGGCCAACCCTACTCAATCTATGGCAGCACCCTTATCGCCACCAACGGTCACATCCACCAGGAAATGATTGAAGTGTTAAAGAGTTGCCGTCTGCAATAATACTGACCGACTCATCTCTCGATAGACCGATAGGGGACCGATATTTACAGGGGCTTCATTCCTGTCCTGCCTTCCCAATACCCATAGCCTTTATTGAACTCTTCACAAATCTTTTGTTAGGCCGGTTCGGTCAGCAAACGTTCAATTGTATGCTCAGTTTCCTGATACTTACCTTCTCCAATGTGGGTGTACTGGATGTTTCCCTGTTTATCAATTAAATACAACGTCGGCCAATAGCGATTGCGATACTGCCGCCAGTTCCGAAATTCGTTGTCGATGGGCACGGCATAGGGAATGCGGTGTTCCCTAATATAGTCCTTCACCTTTTCCACATCGTATTCATACTTGAATTCCGGGGAATGCACCGCAATGACGACCAGCCCGTGTTTGGCATATTTTTCATGCCATTCCTTGACATAAGGTTCGATATTCCTGCAGTTCCAGCATCCAAACGTCCAAAACTCCACCATCACCACCTTTCCACGGAGGCCTTCCATCTTGAGTGGCTCTGAATTAATCCACACCGGACTGATGATGTCAGGTGCTGGAGCAGTTTTCCCAAAGCTCGGTAAGGAAAAACACAAGAGACCACTCACCATTCCGAAAAGTGCCAAACCCAGCATTGGTCTTTTGAGCATCGTCACATCTCCTTATTGGGTTTCTGGAATTTCTTTGGTAAGGCATCCCATCTCTTCATGCTCTATTTAGTCTTTCCTTTCATCCGCCTGTTACACAACGCTTTTCTTTGAATCTGATGATTGAGATAGAAAGAAGGCTTGAAGTTATTCAACAATTTTGCTGGTATGACGGCATTCAATGAAACAGCAATGAAAAATGAGCTGTAATCTTTTCAGTTCAACAAAGCAGGCTCATGTCCCACCCCGTTTTTATTTCGCATGCCCGCACCACCAGACGGAAGCACGCGAATGCACTTCCTCGTATTCCCGGGGATTTGTCGTTTTTCGACACCACGGGCATTGAACCCAGTGAGCAGCTCCCAGAGGTACTGGTCGATCCCCTACTTGGTGCCAAAACCGTCATGGTGTCCGTTGACGAGCAATATTTTCAGCGGTGGGCTCCCCGAAAGGAACAGGAAACGGCCCTCAAGCCATTTGAAATCCTGTCTACCCGATCAGGATCTTCTCAGGAAAAGCCGAATAGCATGGTTGATGACTTTACTCCGACCCTCTCGCCCGACCAACCCGGATGGGTGACAAGCAGGTCGCTTTACAACTGCCTACCACGCATTGGCACGGTCAACTAGCCGATGTTTGACGACACCGAGGCATCCGCCACGCTCATTCTCCCACACTTACCGCCATGAGGAATCTCGCGTGAACCTTGTCCCTCCAGGGCGAGTATGCCAAGGCCACCACCCTCCAATACACTGCGGAAGGTAGGGTATCCGACATTCAAGAATTGCAGTTCACGTTCAGTAGAACATACATTTAACAGTGGAACCCCAAACCGATTAGCAATATTATCAAAGTGATATTTTCGAGTTGTTTGAATAAACAACCATCGCCACACCGGGGTTAGGACTTCTCACGTGTCTGAACACACCAGAACTCTGATTGGATATACAACTTACTTGATCGGTACTGTTGGATGCTTGCTGTGTGGAGTGCTATTGAGCGGCTTAATTACACTAAAGGGATGGTCAGTTGGCTTCCTTTTGCTCACCATCATTGGATTGATTGCATTCGCAGTCATGGTCGTTTTTTCAAGCTGTTTTCTGGTACCCACATTTGACCGGATTGCCGAAATTGACAACCGACCTCCGGTGCTGTTCCTCCGCCCCTTTAATGAAGACAAATCAAGGACCTATGACGTTATTTTAGCGGGCGAAGGTACAGTCACCACCCAAGGTACCAGCGAGGATTTCCTCCTTGCACTCAATGCCATTGGGCCTTTTGTCTCAATAGGAGAGCCCAATTGGGAATCGCGAATGGGAATGTTTCCTCAGGGAGCTTATCGAATTTTCGTGAAGAATCAGGGTTGGCAGAAGAAAGTGGCGGAATTGCTAAGTAAATCTAGATTAGTTGTATTAACCGTTGGGGAATCTGCTGGCATAGAATGGGAGATCGAGGCGGTAAAAAACAATGTTAACCATACCTCCCTGCTTCTGTATTTACCACCACGCCCCACTGAGGCTCTGACAAAAAAAGGAAGAGCTAAAAAAGAGAAGGCATTCTACGAAGAATTTAAGGCAATGATAGAAAAACGTTTTCCAATACATTTACCCAATTTTCAGGATGCCATTTATATCATTGGTTTCACAGAAGATGGAGACCCGATTTTCGGCCAGAGCACCTCCAAGAGAAAATGGTGGTTTACAGAGATGGATCGAACTTCAACAGCGGTTTCTGATCAATTAAAACACGTGTTGAGTGTAATCTTGCCCGATCATGATCTTTCTTCATATACCATTATCGGACAGACTGCCATGTATGTGCGCTATGGAGTTGCCACAGTACTTTTTTTCTTTGGCTTGGGACTAGGTTGGATATGGCAAAATTCAGATTTTTCTACCTTAGGAGAATTAAGAATGCTCTTTAATGTGGGTACCACAATTATTAATCAATTCGCATTAGTCATCGGATGGGTTTTGATCGCGAAATATTTCCGCCGACAATGGATATGGATAATACCTGTGTGTATCGCCGCTGGTTCATTTTTTACCATATTTTTCACCTTGTACCAGAACAGGATACTTGCTGATATTAATGTTGTTTATACCTTGCTAAATATGATGGGTACCATCAACACCTTAACCGGTGTCATATCATCCCTGCTCATCCTGGTGTTGGGAATCTGGTTAAATGGAAGAAAGCATTCCCCATCTGAGTAATCCATTTATAGGATCTGCCCCGCACATTGAACACAGAATAGCTTTTTTGATCACGCAGTTACAGTCGCAACACAAGACACGTGTCATTATAATTCTGTCAAACTTTGAGGAACAACATGCAAATGGCTGAGAGGAGTGTGAGGCTTTCCCGATAGACGAAATTAGCCCATATCCCTGAAGCTGTGATCGGGATTGCGTTCGCCGGCAAAACTCTTTGACCAAGAGCTACGGAACAGGACGACCGGGCGGTCCCGGCTGTCTCTGACGACGAAGGCATCTGATGGTGGTTTAAAGGTCTCCACATTGCCCACCAGCCAGGCGCTGGATTCATAGGGCAATACATCAACAACCACTTTGACCCGGTATTCGCTTTGCAGGCGGAATTCCAGCACATCAAACTGCAGTTTCCCGACGGCAGCCACGAAAAACTCCAATCCGTCCAGACTCCGAAGAATTTGAATGGTCCCTTCCCTGGCAAGTTGCTCGATCCCTTTGTCGAAGGATTTCCGCATCGTCGTATCGGTCGGCCGCACCCGGGCAAAGACTTCCGGTTGAAACTGTGGAAGCGGTTTGTAATTGAACCCATCTGCCACCGAAATCGTATCGCCGATCTGAAAAATCCCGGGATTGATAATTCCAATAACATCACCGGGATATGCCACATCAACCGTGTTGCGCTCCTTCGCCACCATGCTATGGGGCCGGGAAAGCCGCACCTCCGTGTTGGTCCGATGATGTTTCACCACCACATCCCGCTCGAATCGCCCGGAACAGACCCGTAAAAATGCCGTGCTGTCCCGATGACGTGGATTCATATTGGCCTGGAGTTTAAACACATAGGCGCTGAAGGGTGTGTCCACTGGATCGATCATGAGTTCCCGTCCATCCGGTGCATCGGCTAATCGACCGTGAGCGGAAGGGGCCAGGTCCACAAAGGCATCAAAAAATGCTTCAACACCGAAATTGGTCATGGCAGACCCGAAGAAGACGGGCGTGACTTTTCCATTTTGAAAGTCATCTTTCGTGAACGGATTCCCCGCAATATCCAGCAATTCCAGATCATGCATTAATTCATCCCAGATATACCCCGCGATACGGCTTTTTACTGAGGGATCGTCCAACGAAAGTTCCATGAGGTCCGGTTTGGCCGCACCTCCTGAGGCCGTTTTGGTATAAAGCAAGACCATTCGGGTTTGCCGGTTCACGACACCGAGAAAATCTTGTCCGGACCCGATGGGCCAGTTAATGGGACTGGCATGAATGCCCAGTACATCTTCCACTTCTGACATGAGATCCAGCGGAGACCGCCCCGGCAAATCCATCTTGTTGATGAAGGTCAACACGGGAATTTGGCGAAGACGGCAGACTTCAAACAATTTTCGGGTTTGTGTTTCAACACCCTTCGCGGCGTCTATGACCATGATCGCGCTGTCGGCCGCCGTGAGAGTCCGGTACGTATCCTCGCAAAAATCCTGATGGCCAGGTGTATCCAAGACGTTGATCACGGCCTGTTTATAGGGAAATTGCATTGCCGAGGCGGTGATGGAGATGCCGCGCTCCTGCTCCATTTCCATCCAATCCGACATGGCCATTTTCCGGTTTTTTCGCCCTCCGACCATACCGGCAGTACGAACCAGCCCTGAATAGAGCAGAAGTTTTTCGGTCAGCGTGGTTTTGCCGGCGTCCGGATGGCTGATGATGGCAAACGTCCGACGCTTGCTTGATTCTGATCGGATTTCTTGTTTGAGTTGGAGAGTTGTCATATTACCTTTTTGGGCGAACAGGCCCGATCCATTACAATTTTCCCAACTGACCCTGGGCCCGTGCCAGACTCAGACGGGAGGCATTAAACGTAAAGAGGCCTTCAATTAAATTATCCCTGGCTTGCGCCACACGAGTTTGCGCATCAGTGACTTCGATATTGGTGGCGACACCGACCGCGAACCGTTCACGCGAAAGTTCCAATTCAGTCAGTGAAAGTTTCAGTCCTTCTTCCGCCACCGCGACTTGTTGTTTGGCCGAACTCAACGTGATTAGCGCATCACGAACTTCCAATCCCACTTGATATTGCACATCCTGTGTTCTGATAACTTCCTGTCTGAGCAGACTGCGACTCTCTGAAATTCTGGCTTCCCGCATTCCGCCATCGAAAATCGGCACCCTCATTAATACCTGAACATTATCGGTGGTTAACGCATTGGGGATTTGATTGCCAATCATGCCGACATCCCCCAATGCCTGAATGGAGGGAACCCGTTCGTTCGTGACAGAACTTAACGTCAAGGAGGCCAAGCGCTCACGATTCTGCTGTGCCTTCAGTTCGGTCCGGTTTTCCTTCGCCACCTGTAAGGCCTCTCCTATGGATTGTTCGGAGACATTCACTAATTTCATTTCATCCGTGAGGACCAGCCGCACATCGAACGAAAGCCCCATGGCACGAATCAAATTGAGTTTGGCACGATCCCGCTCATTTTCAGCGACTAATAAACGCTGTCTGGCGCTTTCTAATTGAACCTTTGCCCGCGTCACATCTAAACTGGTCGCCATCCCGGCGGATTTTCGTTCCGCCGCCAAACGCAGTAATTCCTTATTCAATGCCACATCCGCATTCCGAGCATCCACGGCCGCCCTTGCCCGAAGCGTTTCCAAATAAATTAAACCTGCGGTAGCCATGGTATCCCGTTTGGTGATTTCCGCATCCAACCCTGCCACATCCACTCCCGCTTTAGCAGCCCGCCATTTTTGAATAAGACTTAAGCTGAACACATTCTGGGTGAGAAAAGCCCGCATTTCATAAAAATCCCTGGGGCCAACCACGGTGGCATTCGAACCAAACGACCCCGTAAAGAATCGACGCCGGGCTGCACCTGCCGTCCCTGAAAGATTGGGCAATAATTCGCCGAGTTGTGTATTGGCAACATCCTGGGCCTGGGTAATGCGTTCGTTAAACAAACGGACCGTTGGATTTTGATCGACGGCTGCATCCATCGCCTCTCGCAAACTCAACCGCAACTCGGGAAGGTCACGAGCGGTTGAGGACTCCGGGGATGCGGCCCAGATCACTGGACCGACTCCCCCGGATATCCCAAGACACACCACACATAGCCCTACCGCCTTCCAAAACTGACCTCCCATCATATCCATTCCCTTCGCTTCTGGATTACAAAGCGCCCGCCGACGGCTGTTCAGCCAATTGAGGATTTCTGCCCTCTACCCACTTGCGTTGCGTATCGATGACCAACGTAAACAATGCCGGAATAACAATAAGGGTAAACACTGTGGAGACCAAGAGGCCGCCCAGTACCACACTTCCGATGCCCCGATAGAGCTCGGAGCCCGCGCCAGACGAGACCACAAGCGGAAAGAGGCCAAAAAGGGTCGTAAGTGTCGTCATCATAATCGGCCGGACGCGGATTTTGACGGATTCACGAATCGCCTCCCGAAGTGATAATCCCTGTCCCGATTCTCCCTCAAACGCATCCGTCTGTTCAGGTCCCTTCATGAAATTTAAGGCCTGGTGCACAACCAGAATCGCATTATTAACCACTACCCCGATCAAAATGACGAAGCCTAACATGGTCAGCACATCTAATGGCTGGTATGCGATAAAATTATTGACCAGAGAAAGCCCCAGGAAACCACCGGCTGCGGCAAACGGCACCGTAAAAATAATCACCAGAGGATAAAGAAAACTTTCGAACAAGGCAGCCATCAATAAATAGGTAATCGTAAAGGCCAAGAGAAAATTCCATTTTAACGCATCATAGGTTTCAGTGAGATCATCGGCTGTTCCCGACAGCCGGACATTATACAAGCGGCCTAAGGTCCCACCCTCTTTCAATGGCCCAAGGATTTGGGTACGAATCACATCCATTGCCTCCTCCAGCGCCATCTCAACCGGTGGGATGACCTGAATCACAATGGATCGTTCCCGTTCAATATGATTAATTTGTTCCGGGCCAGCCACCAACGAGACATCGGCAATATTCCCGACCGTGGTCAATTGCCCGCCTTTGGTATAAATCGGAATGGACGTCAGCGATTGCGTCTGATTAGCATATTTATCGATACCACGAATTGTGAGGTCAACCTCATCTCCCTCAAATTGGTAATCACTGGCCTTCGCCCCATCAACGAGGGCATCAATGGTAAATCCCAGCTCCTGGTTCGTCATTTGCACATCCGCCGCCCGATCCCGTTTGACAGTGACCCGGACTTCCGGGCTTCCCAAATCCAGACTGGGAATAGGTCTGACCTGCGCCTCGGGCAATACCCCTTTCACCTGACCGAACACTTGAACACCCAATCCGACCAGAGTATCCAGCTCCGGCCCCGTAATTTCGATATCGATATTTCGTCCTTCGCCCAGACCACGCTCGAACAGGCCGCGCTGGGTAATAATCCCAATCACGCCTGGAAGGTCGGCCGTGGCTCGACGAAACAGAGGGATCAATTCTTTGACTCGCTCAGGATCATTGACCCGACCACCCATAAAGACCGATCGCCCACGGGCCACATAGAAAAAATTGGCAATGCTGGGACCATCCAACGCGGCTTCCTCCGGAGAACCAGGCTTCGCATCCCAATAGGGACTTAAGGTCGATTCAATCGGCTGCCCCATTTTGACAAATTCGTTCGCGTTATAACCCGGAGGAGGCAACAGAATGCCAATGACCAGGTTCCGGTTTCCCTGTGGGAGATATTCCGCCTTCGGTAACAAGGCCCAACTTCCCAGAATCGCAAAAGAGGTGAATCCCAGAATCGTCACACTTCGCCAGAAAACACTTCCACTGAGGTCATAGACGAGCGAACCTAACGCCTCTTTGATGCGCTCCAATCCGGAATACCGTCCAGCCGTCAAATCCCTCCCCGCAAATGCCGATGTATTCCACGTACCGGAAGATTCCACCCCCTCGTGCTGTTTCACCGTAGTTAACACTCGCGCCGACAACGATGGAATGACCGTCATCGAAACCACCAGGCTCAAGCCCACACCCGCACTGATCGCAATGGCAATATCTCGAAACAACTGACCGGATTGTTCTTCCATGAACACAATCGGCACAAACACCGCAATCGTGGTGAGGGTACTGGCCAGCACCGCGCCCCAAACCTCGACAGTGCCATCATAGGCGGATTGAAATAACGATTTCCCCAGTTCCCGATGACGATAAATATTTTCCAACACCACAATGGAGTTATCCACCAACATGCCTGCCGCAAAAGTCATTCCGGCTAAGCTGATGACATTGAAATTTCTTCCAAGCGCCCAGAGCATGATAAACGTCCCCATCATGCTGATCGGAATGGCCAGACCGACCACCAGAGTGCTACTGCCGGTGCGAAGGAATAAATACAGGATGGAGATCGCCAACAAACTTCCAACGATCAAATTTTGTTGGACAAGAGACAGTGAACGGCTGATGTAAATGGTTTCATCATACACCTGAAATAACTGAAACCCGCGTGCATTCAAAATTTCTTCATTGAGTTCAACGGCGGCCTTGCGCAGGCCGTCCATGGCGTCCAACACATTCGCGCCGGTCTGCCGAATCGCGTTGATCGCGATGGCGGAATGGCCTTTTTGTCGCACCACAACGGTCGGATCTTTGTAATCAATATGGGCTGTGGCCACATCCCGCACATATACGGGCGCGCCGTCACGCCGCGCAACAATGACATTTTCAACATCCTGGGGGTTTTGATATTCCCCCACGGTGCGTACGATATACGACCGCTTCCCTTCATCGAAATCTCCGGCGCTATAATCCCGATTCTCCTGATCTAATGCTCGAGCCAAGTCCAGAATGGTTAACGCCCTGGCCGCTAATTTAGCCGGATCGACCGTCACCCGAAGCTCCCGCTCTCTCCCGCCGTAGACATTCGAGGCCGCGACACCCTGGACTCGCTCGAAACGGGCCTTGATGATATCCTCTGCAAAATCCCGCATGGTTTCAATATTGACGGGATTCCCTTCTAAGGTATCTAAAATAAACCAGGCCATGGCAGCCCCACGGGTATCCGCACTGCTAATGACGGGTTCATCCGCCTCAAGCGGATACTCTTTGACCTGATTCAACCGGTTGGAGACTTGGAGTAAGGCGGTATCCGTATTCGTTCCGGTGGGAAATCGAAGAATGACTTTTCCCTGACCATAGGAACTTTCGCTGAACATTTTCTCCAGGCCTTCGACCCCTTTGAGTTGCTCTTCCTGCTCATCAATGATTTCACGTTCGACTTCATGCGGACTTCCCCCAGGCCAAACGGTATCCACGGTGACTTCATGTTTTTCCACGTCAGGGGCCAATTGAACCGGAAGCTTCACCAACGCCACGATGCCGAACAGCACCACTAAGAGCACACCCACTGCCGTGCTGACTGGATAACGGATGGCTGAACGAACCAGATTCATGTTTTCACCGGTTCTTCCAAAATTCTCACGGACTGGCCGGGAAGGAGGCGTTCATTCCCTTCCACGACTATCTGCATGCCCTCTTCAATCGCTCCCTGTACTTCAACTACGTCCTCAAAATGGGCAATGGGGATCACCGTGACCTGGGTGACAGTATTATTCGCAACGATAAAGGCGAATTCTTTGCCTCCTTTGAGCACCAACGCATCCTTGGGGATCACGACAGCCTGGTAAGGAGCGCCCACGGCTAGCTTTACCCGTGCGACCATCCCACTTTTAATACGTAAATCCGGATTGGCTAATACGACTTGGACCGGAAATGTCCGCGCCGACCGATCAGCTTGCGCGATAACCGAAAAGACTGTTCCTTCGACCTCTCCTCCAGGCAAAGCATCGAACACGGCTACCACGGGATCCCCGACCCGGACATCCCGCACATATTCCTCCGGAAGCGGTACTTGCACCTCGACCTGAGACAGGTCCACTAATTCAACAACCGGTCCACCTTCCTCCACCCATTGACCGATTTCCGTGTATTCTTTCGTGATCCAGCCGGGAAATGGCGCCATGATCCTTGATTTTGTCACTTGATCACGTACCAGTCGAATTTCCGCTTCTAATTGAATCAGCCGCTTTTCTAGAGCGCTTTCTTCAACAATCGCATCATCCATCTCCTTTTGAGTCACCAGTTCTTTGGCAAACAACATCTTGATTCGGTCCAAATCCTTCTGTGCCTGTTCATAGCGGGTTTTGGATTCACGGTGCGAGGCCACGGCCGAGTCAAGGCGAATGTCCAGCGTGTCTGTTCGAAGACTGGCAAGCAATTGGCCCTTCTTCACAAACTGGCCTTCTTTACCGGGAAAAGTTTTGACCAGACCCGCCATTTCGCTGGCCACAAGGCTTCGCTTGCGTGGTTCCGCCGTGCCCACTAAGGAGACGGATCGCTGAACCTGCTTGCTCGCAACGGTCACAACTTTGACCGGCGAGGGCGGACGTCCCGTTGGAGGTTGGGCTGCCTCTTGTTCGCTACACCCCTGCCATCCCGGTACAGCAAGGACCATGGCAAGCACAAACCAGAGGGGGCATTTGAGCAGAAATGTCATACGTTCACATTGACCTTTTTAAGGTTGAAGTCCCGAGACCGTCAAGCAACAACGTCCCCAACCACTCACCTTTATCCACAAGCGATTCTTTCGGCCCTGCCTGGAGAATCCAAAGGTAGATGGTAGAATTTAACATGCCATGAAAGGCCAACGAAGTATCTTTTGGGTTCACCTTGCGGAATTCTCCAGTCCGAATTCCCTCCTTGATGAGATTGGCAACAAGATCAATTTGCGCCAAATACCGTTTCCATACCCGTTCGCCAAACGCGCTTTTCACCGTCCATTCAAACCCGCTCCACTCAGAGACATAAATACGAAAAAAGGCCCGATTTTGATCGGCGAAGGCTAATTTAACCTGAACCACGGCACGTAATTTCTCCTGGGCCGGGACGCGGCGTTGGGTCGCTTCCTCCAAAAGACGAAGTAATTCCTCTACTTTGGCTTCGACCAAAGAGATATAGATCTCTTCTTTGCTTTTAAAAAACCGGTACACCGTTCCCATGGCAAATTGAGCGGCCTCCGCAATTTCCACCATACTGGTTTTAAAAAACCCGTTCTGAGAAAATTTTCGCTCCGCGGCTAACAAAATTTCTTCACGCCGGGCTTCGTATTCACGCTGTTTGCGTTGGGATCGCTGATCTGAGGCAACTTTCATGTCAACATTTCAATCCTTCTGCCCAGAGAAATAGATTCTAAAATATGAATACCTATTCTACAATATGGAATACTTATTCATCTATCGGAAAATCAATTACCGGAACTAAGATTCCTAAACGCGTTGAGTCATATTCATATGAATGGACCTCATTTCCAAGGCAAGAAGCCTCACATCATGAGATTCTTCCTCACGACGCATAGTCGCCCCCTGGAATCATGCAAGTCCGATTACCCAAAACTTCAACCGACGCGATATGTTGTATCGTTTGTGAGGCACCACACGGCACATGTTAAGACTTCAAGCTACCTGAGAAGCACGAAAAGAAGACCTTCCTGTTTCGAACGAAGTTGGAATAGTTCCCGCGAATTCCTGGTTCATTGGAACAATTAATCTTAATGTGGGGATTAGTTTCGTCTAGGGAAACCATCAGACCGAACTAACCTGTAACTCACTCCCATGACCTTCCGTCCTGGTAATTTCCAACAATTTTTAAGTCGGACTCGCAACAGCTACCGACCTGCGATTTCCAGTCCGAATCATCCGCTAGCAGTTTCCCTGACAATTCCCAACCATCAGGGTAATCGGTATCACTTGCTGTCCAAGCCATGACTGATATAAGTATTTTTATCCAGTCGCGAGATTTGAACCACTCAGGAGACAATTCTTGCTCAACTGGAGAGATATGCCAAGTTATGGGACTGGTTTAACCTGCTGGAATTATTGAAACCTTCTGAATTCAAACGATTCGACATGCCCATTGAGAAACATTCTTAAGTGGACATTCTGATGAAGGGTTAGTCGTCAGCCTGGTCAAGGGGCAATGTCGGGAGATGCATCGTCACTGTCAGGCCGCCGCCCGGGGTGTTGGCCAAACTGATGTCCCCGCCATGATTGCGAATGATGGATCGGGCAATGGCCATGCCAAGGCCGATGCCCCCAGTTTGCTTATTGCGGGATTCCTCAAGCCGCACAAATGGCTGAAAGACCCGTTCAAAATCCTGCTCGGGAATCCCCGGACCGCTATCTTGAATCACAATTTGAAGTTCCGGGTCATTCTCTCGAAGCTTGACCTCGACCCCTCCTCCATAGCTCACAGCATTTTCAATGAGATTTCGAATACCACGTTTGAGGCTGATGGGTCGGCAGGTGTATGGCGTTTTCTTCGCACTCTCAAATTTCACCTCCATGCCCATATCGGCCAGATCCTGACAAAGACTATCAATTAACGCACTGAGATCGACTGAACGCGATACCTCCTTAGAGGCCTCATCGCGGGCAAAAGCCAACGTGGCTTCGGTCATCCGTTGCATGTCATCCAATGTTTCCAGCATTTTGCCTCTAGCTTCCTGATCCTTCATCAATTCCACTTGCAGTCGAAGAGAGGTAATGGGAGAGCGTAAATCGTGACTGATGGCCGCCAGCATTCTTGTCCGATCCTGGACAAACCGCTGCAGTCGTTCGTACATGCGGTTAAACGCCCGAATGGTCTGCTGAATATCGATGGGACCTTCTTCCGGGATAGGCGTGATGGATTCCCCGCGACCTACCCGCTCCGCGACTTCCGTGAGTTGTTGAAGCGGACGCGTGAGGCGTTGCACCATGAACACCACAATCAGGCAGATACTGGCGCCGGCAAGTACCATTGAAATGAGTGTCGGCAAAGCCCAGCGGCCCAGGGATGGGGTGATTCCCATGCCGACATTCAGCCACCGGCTATCCT
>JAGQKG010000379.1 GCA_020430245.1 Nitrospira sp. | reverse complement strand
CTTCACTGGTGTTGCACTCACAAATTGTAGTTGACCAAAAACAAGAAAACCTTCAGAAGCCCATGCTCTTTATCCTGAGGTTTGGAAATGAATTTCTGGGTAATCTGGCTCTATATATATGACGTGTTCGTCCTCAAAACCCCAACCTCCCTTGGTGGAGAGAGTCTGAGCGAATAGGTATGAGGGAAAGGGTAAACGCCGAAGACCTGGTGTCTGGACCCAGAGGAAATGCAACCCGATGCCGTTTCCATCCATGGCTAGCATATCTCATAAAACCAAAAGGTACCTATCACCGCTCACGATATCCCTGTTCAAATTTTGTAAAGAGACGGCAGGGACGTTCTGAAGTTGGACCTGACGAACAATCACCACTTCTGTTGTCGCAAAAAGCGCATGCAGAGTTCCGGCCATAAGCGATCCCCATACATCGGAGGCAAAAGTCAGCACTAAAAAGATAATATAAATTTCGAACCCTTCGAGTTCCGCGATCTTGGTCATGACCAGAGTATTGATAAAGAAACGTGACTGCTCGAATATAGCGTCCCCTCGAAAAGACCTCAGTGGAGGCCGGATACAGGCCTGTGGCAGATGGTTATGAATTTGGCGATGGGACCTACCGATCCAGAAGAAGTCCAATCCCACCAACATGATGCCAACCAGAGCTGACAGAGATCAATGGGAATCAGCCTGAATCACGGCCATGCGAAGAACGCAAATAGGACGACCACCAGGCTACAGGGGATCGTTCCGATCAGCACTTCCTGTGGATACTTGAGCCGAGCCAAAGCATAGGCGATTGCGGTCATTTACGGAAATTCGATGCTGGTGCCGGGCGAGTGGCCAACGCAATATGAAGACTCATTTGAGGATCAGGGGGGCCTACTTCTTTGGTGGTCGTTGCCTTCTGTTTCCACCGTGGTTCAATGTTGGGACTCAGGGAAAATGCCATACTTGAATATACTGGATGGACCAGCGCTTGTAATTATCCAATGACGCCAGTTTTGGGAGGTCGACCTTTAACGGAATTCCCGCCCCGGAGACAGAGTCCTTCCGCAATTTATAGTCGAATTCCGTGGCACCCTGGCCTCTCTCTGTTTACGTCACACCGATACTACTTGCAACCCATGGATACAACATCTGGCATAAACCGGTTGGTTTTTTTCTCAATTATGGTGGGGAATCGCACGATTGATTCGTCTTACTCATCAAGGAATCCTCTTCAGGCCCCCTCGTACTTTTTTAGGAGTGTTCAGAATGATGAATGCGAAAGCCATCCTTGATGTCTGCCGTATGGACTCAGAAGATTTTATGTCCCTTTCACCGGTTCCCAGATGGCATGCTTGCCTGATCCGGCATCGGTTGAAACCCAGCAAGCAGCGAGATGTGATTCTTGCCGCATTTGCAGGACACAATCATGTCACGGCTCCAGCTTTGTATTGGGTACTTTTCGAAAAAGGCCACAGAATATCCTTGGGAACCGTGTATCGGACCTTGAACCTATTCTGTAAATTGGGATTTGCCAAGTCTCGGCGTTTCTATTCCCAAACCCTCTATGAACATGTTTTGAATCAGACTCAGCACTAGAACAATCGAATCTCTTGCCGGCTGGTTTGACCGAGGTCCGGATCGCGGTTCTTGATGTCTCTGGTATTCTCCACGTGAATGCCGGAGAAAAATATTGAGGGGGTCTGTTGAAAAAATGCCGCCAGCGGCGTTCTCACCATTTTTCCGTGCTCACGTACTACCTGTACGCTCCGCGCGTCAAAACGGTTGTGGCCTTCCCTTCGACATGACTCAGGGCAGGACTGGACGGACCCTTCGGGAGGACTCAGGGCATGCTTTGTTGAACCGACCCGGAGCCTTTGAGGAGTAATCTCATCCTGGGCAAATTTGCCATTGAAACTCTTTATTATTCAACAC
>JAGQKG010000378.1 GCA_020430245.1 Nitrospira sp. | reverse complement strand
GGTTGGGGTTATACTCCAGGACCAGTTGAACATACCTCGGATCAGACGATCCATAGACCACCTTGACCAATTTTTCCAGCGTATCGCCCACTTGTACGGTGGCCACCGCATAGGGGGAATCGCGTTTGGCCTTGTTTTTGATTTCATTCGGTTTGGTTTGTCCGGAAGAGCGAGCAAAGATTTTTTTTGAAGAAGGTCGTTCCTTATCTTCAACCGACACCAAAGGGGCGTCGGCCTCAGTCACCTTTTTTTGGCTCTCGTCGGTTTGTAACGGCGGAAACAGTATCTCTTGCCCCGGATACATTCTTTGCACGCTTGCAATATGCGGATTATGTTCAAGAACGAATTGAACGGTAGTTGGACTAGCCGACCCATACACATCGTTCAATAATTTTGCTATTGTGTCACCCTTTTTCACGATTCTGGTGACGGGTGATGGTGAGGCGCCCGCCTCTGGTTGCATATTTGGATTTTCCTGCAATGTCACCACACGTGTTTGAGGGGCAGGGACCGAAGAAGGGCTCTCTTGGTTGAGTGGATTGATTCGTTCTTCAGCGGCTACTCCGAGTTGTCCTGCACGCTCACTGGAGTTGTCAGGGCCCACTTGAACCAGATGAGCCTCACTGTCATTCGCAGATGCTGGTTTGGCCTCATCCTGTCCCACCGGAGTACTCTCTCCCAGACTGTTTGCTTCAGCCGTCGCAATCCCTTCTTCCTGAATTAAGAATTCAAAGAGCTCTTGTTGGGCCGACTGGATAAATGGTGTTGCTGTTTCATCCTGACCTTGGCTTGCTACATTTTCCAGACTGTCTGCTTCAGCCTTCGGTGGAATTTCTTCCTGAGTGGAAAGATCGACGCGTTCGTGTTGGAGGGGCAGGATTCCAGGCGATACGGTCTCTGAGGTTGAGGGTACCTCTCGCTCATCTGAAGCTGGAGGTGCCTCCTGCAGGAAGTTATCCGGTGGAATTCCGGCAAGCCGGAGATCTTCTTGATTGTCAAGGTCGAGAGGTGTGTTGACATGGGTTTGGGGCGTGGTTGATTCGGAATTCGAGCCGACCCGGTTTCGTAATTTCGCAAAGACTTCAGACACTGATTCCGTGAGGAACGTCTGTGCTCTTTCGGTCAGGGTCTGACCCGTTTGAGTAGGGGGTGGAATATATTCCCCTACACTGACAAGGTCTTGATTCGGCACGAGGTCTTGTTTCGGATCCTCCTTATCGTTAACCGGTTGTCCAATCCTATTTATTGAAGGTATATCCGAAAATTTTGATTCAGTCAGGGGCAGGAGCGCGATCAGTCCAAGGACAAGGATGAGAGCCAAGCCACTCAGGGGTAATAATTTCCAGAGCGAGTGGGCGGGTCGGCCGGTCAGATCACCGATCACCTCTTTGGCAATTTTGGCTGTCACCAAGGCTGTGTTGTACCCAAAGGCGGTGACCAGGGCATTATCACAGAGAATATTCAGGCGCCGAGGAATCCCCTTGGCTTCCTGCACAATTAGGGCTAAGGCCGACTTTGTAAAAATCTTTTTCCCTTCTCCCCCGGCCTTGTCCAACCGATGCCGGATATATTCAAAGCTTTCCGGCTTGGAGAGGGGCTGAATGATGGCTCGCACGGCGATGCGTTGCCGTAGCTGCCGGAGTTCATATCGATCGAGAAGGCCATCCAATTCCGGTTGACCTAACAGCACAATTTGAATGAGTTTGTCTTTTGGCGTTTCCAGGTTTGACAACATCCGCAGATGTTCTAAGGTGTCCACCGGCATATTTTGCGCTTCGTCAATCAAGAGCACCACGGTCCAGCCTTGTCGGTATTTGTCTATGAGGACGAAATGCAGTTGTTCCAACACTTCGGCATCGTCCCCCTCAATGGGGTCGTGTCCCAGTTCACGCAGCAGGGTCTTGACCAGGTTGGTAAATGACAGGTTGGGATTGAGGAGATAC
>JAGQKG010000377.1 GCA_020430245.1 Nitrospira sp. | reverse complement strand
AGATTCAATTACCAAGAACCACTGATTCAAAAGAGTCAGCCAGCAAGGCCAAGATTCTGTTGGTCTTTCCCCCAGACTGGTACCCATCAGAACCCTATCTGAGCCTTCCGACCTTAACGGCTTTTCTTCGATCTGCAGGCCATGACGTAGTCCAAAAAGATGTCAATTTAGAAATGTACGACTGGTATTTTAGCCGAGACTTCCTCCGTCGCATTCTTAAAAAAGTTCCCCAGCAACTTGATCGTCTCAAAAAGATTAGGAAGAGTCGTGAGTTAACGGATGAGGAGGTGGACCTTCAGTTAGCTCTCTGCAATTGTACCCGAGGCTACATTAGCGATTTAGCTGAAAGAGCCGAGAAAGCAAAGGAAATTGTTCGAAGCCAAGAGTTTTACGAGAGTGACAAGCTGGAATGGGTGATGAACACATTCAGGGAAGTGACGGCCACGATATCCTTGGTGTATGCCCCGGCAAGAATCTGCATGCCTCCGATGGAAACCGATTTATCCTATAAACTGTTTATGTCGTCTGAAGTGCTTGAGGCCGTTGAAGATACTCAAGTCAATATCTATCGGGATGTGTTTGAGGAAATTCTAAAGCCGGCCATTCTGGCTGAAAAGCCTGATGTCATTGGGATTTCAATTGTTCTTCGACAGCAATTGTTTTCCTCTATGACGTTTTGTGCACTCATTAAGGAACAATTCCCCGACATTCATGTGACCATCGGAGGCAATACCGTCACCCGCCTGAGAGAAGTGCTTCCTGATATCCCAAATCTCTTCGCATTATTTGATAGCGCGATTGTTTATGAAGGTGAAACTGCCCTGTTGCGATTAGTGGAAGCCATAGCCTCGGATGGGGATTTATCACATGTTCCTAATTTACTGTTCAGAGATGCAGCGGGGATTCATGTGAATTCCGAATCCTACGCCGAAAATATGGGCGAGTTACCTCCTCCAGATTTCGACGGATTGCCGCTAGAGAAATACTTTGTACCTGAGCCGATTCTTCCCTATTTAGCCACTCGCGGATGTTACTGGGGGCGGTGTGAGTTCTGTGATCATGGTGAGGGCTATACAGCTGGGTATCGGACCAAAAGGGATTGGCAGATTATTGAAGAACTCACCTATTTGAAAAATAAGTATCAGGCCCGAAATTTTCATTTTACAGATGAGTCATATCCCCCTGCCTTATTTCGAAAGCTCACCAAGAAATTGATTGAGTCGAATTTGGATATTGCCTGGACCACACATATCCGTTTCGAAAAGAGTCTTCTTGAGGACCAAGTTTGGGCGGATGCCAGGACATCGGGATGTAAATTCCTCCATATGGGCTATGAATCTGGAAGTGAGCGCGTGCTTCAACTCATGGATAAGGCGACCACGACGGAGGTGATCCAGCGAAGCTTGGAGTTGTCCTCCAAACACGGGGTTTGGAATCATGTCATGGGATTTTTTGGATTCCCAGGGGAAACTTACCAAGAGGCCAAATTCTCTATTCAATTTTTAGAAGATAATCGGGAACACGTCCATTCGATCGGATTTGGGACCTTTGATTTGAGCAAACATACCCCCGTCGCAAAGAATCCTGAAAAATTTGGCATCACCTATTATAAAAACCCGGAATGGGATTTGGCCTTGGATTACTATTTTACGGTAAAAGAAGGGTTGAGTATTGAGGATGCCGAACGGGTATTCGAGGAATTTGAGCAAAATCATTATGCTGGGTGGGATTTGAAAATTTTCGTGCGGGAGTATGTGTTTTTATACGTGGCCCACTTCGGAACCAATAAATTACCTTCGCTGCAATTTCGGCTCGACTCGCACGATTCCTCAACGAAATTAGCCTCTGTCTAACGTCAGGAGCGTTGACCCTATGACTGATACCTTAATTGAAATCGAGAGTGGTGGTTCGACCGATAAATCCAGGCGGACATTTAAAACGATG
>JAGQKG010000376.1 GCA_020430245.1 Nitrospira sp. | reverse complement strand
CGTACGCTCCGTGCGTAAAAACGGCTGCGGCCTTGCTGGACGGACTTTTTTGAACCGACCCGGAGCCTTTGATGAGTCATCTCATCCTGGGCAAATTTGCCCTTGAAAATCTTTATTGTTCACACTTCCATGAATGGAGATGGTGCTGGTGAGCAGCCATGCCTCGTATGCCGGCTATGAATGTTGAAATGGTCTCATTGGATGAAGGGGAAAGCGAATTGTGTATTACTTGCCTCAAAAAAATCATGAAGAGAAATCAGAGGTGTTGATCAAACGGAAGGACAGTTGGGATGTGGAGATTCCCTTCATTTGCTGGGAAGGCATTGTCGTTAGCACGTGGAACAACAGGCGCTACGCTGAAGGGATGGAGGACATCGACTGGCAAGTGAACAGAAGCCAAGCAATAAGATGCAAAGATCTCAAAAGATTTGATGATGATATAGAATGGGGGGCGACAGGTTTTGTGATGGAAAGACAATAAATGAATTTATGAGAAATATTCAGTAGCCCCATGCTCTTCCCTCATCTTCATTGCTTTCAGATTCCTTGCTCATAGCCTTCCCTTTTCTGCTTCGTCGCATCCTGAGCGCCTCTGCATTTCCTATGGGTTTTCTTTGAAGGAGTTTGCCTTGAACTTTTGTCAATGGTGAGGGGATAAAGAGCGGGAGTATTAAGAAGTCTACCACCGGTCAGGGTCGCAAGTTGGCGGGAAGGGGAGATAGTAAGTTTTCAAACGCTGTGTGAGCCAGTGATAGAAATTGTCGAGCTTCCGAAAGCGAAGGGACTTGACTATCACCTGGGTAACGAAACTCCCAGGCAAAAACCGTGAGATCTCTGGCCTCGACAAGCTTTTCTTTGAGACCAATATTGATTTCTTCACAAGCTCTTCCCAATTCATCTAAATCATGGGTTTTTCTGAAGGGGCGTTGTTGTGCCGTAAGGAATCCTTTCATTGCTTTCTCGACCGCTTGTTGACAGTGAAATAAGGCATCTTCAATGAGGGGAGGGTCAGCTGCCAGATCGATTTCTGCTCCACGTAGATCGTTCGCGCCTTTTTAAACCAGGCTTTGGCCTCTGCGGCGGTTTCAGGCTGCATAAAGCAGAATTCCTTCCCGAGCAATCGTGGCGGGAAGGGAGCACAAGACTTTTTGCTTTCGGTCGAATTCTTCTCGGGTAAGGACCAAGATATCTTTTGACGCACCCACCCCTAATAACGTGCGAAAGGCTTCTTGATCTCGACGGTACTGGGGTAGTGTTGACTTACTTACGATCATCAATAAATCGTAATCGCTATGTTCCCCCGCTTCTCCACGAGCCTGAGACCCAAAGAGATAAATGCACTCTGGGTGAAAGTGCTCGGTTAAGCGGCGCACGATTTCAGACAATATTGCATCTCTTTGCAGAATTAGGGGGTTTTTTGTGAGTTGGGCCATGGACTTAGCTTCTTGATTGGGATCCTAGTGGACTGTATCAGGCGATTCGATAGTGCTGCGCCTTTCACTATGCCCAAAAGTATTCGCACAGCCCCGGCTTACTGGTGTCAACAACAGAAACGAGGATACTACTGATCTCACTGTTACAGTCCACTAGTAAGGGCAAGAGGTATTTTATCTAATTGGTGGGCCGTGTAGGGGTCGAACCTACGGCCCGCTGATTAAGAGTCAGCTGCTCTACCAACTGAGCTAACGGCCCCACCGAGATGAAGAATATTTTTGAGAAAGTATATAGTGCAGAACTATGAATTCCTAGTCGAAGAATTCTACCTCCCCTTGCCCCTCCTTACAAAGGAGAGGGATCATTTTTTTCCCTTTATCCGCCCAGACATTCACAGTTCTTGGTGCGCCTGACAGGATTTGAACCTGTGGCCCCTGGCTCCGGAGGCCAGTGCTCTATCCACTGAGCTACAGGCGCGAAAAACATTTCAATTTATCCGAATTTCCCCTCCTCAGCTTCATTCTCTTCCCGCTGA
>JAGQKG010000375.1 GCA_020430245.1 Nitrospira sp. | reverse complement strand
TTCGGGGGAACCGAAGGCGCAGCTGGACCTGCAGGCGAATGCCAGGGGTATTTTTAATCTTCGGTTGTGCTCCTCAGGGGAGCACAATTCAAAATAAACCTGGTGCTGACTTCCTCCTGCTGAGGAAGGAAAGAAAGGAGGAGATTTATGCGTACCATTCTTATCGGTATCGTTCTGGCGTGGAGCCTTATGTGTGTTGGAAGCCTAACGATTGCTCGTGAGGCTGACCACACGAACCTCCCTAGGCACAGAATGGTCACGACCACGGTCGATAAGGTCCAATCAGGTGTCGTGTTCTTTACACCAACGGCCGGCATGGAGGATCGTGCGGTCAGCGTCCACAAAGCTGAACGCATGGGACTCTATCAGGCAAAAGAAGGTGATGAAGTCATCTTGGTCATAGATGAGAGCAACATGCTAATCGATCTGCACAGGAAAGGTGATCCTCGTGCAGGACATCGCCTCATCGCTGGCAAGCTGACCTATGCGGACCCGTTCTGGGAAGTCATCCAGATCACCAATGCTGAGGGAAAACGGACTTTGGCTATGGATGAGGCTGCACGCACCAAACTTTCCCTTCTGAAGGAAGGCAACCTCGTTCGGGCGGAGTTAAACGAAGACAACATTGTCATCGATATTCTCAAGACCGACTGAAGGCCTATGAGCCTGCACACCTGTTGGCCACTCGGCTTTGGTGTTGGAGGGAATGTCTGGAACGGATGACTGAGGCAGATCCTTCTGGGGAGAAAAAGAAAACCTTTTTCTCCCCACGGTCTGGTCCAATCACCGCTGTCCAAAGGAACGCTTAACCCGGCTGATTTCACACAAATTTTTTCTTCTCAAACAACCAGTTCAAAAACAACCGTTTTTGAGGATTGATCACAATCAAGGATGCCAACTGTCGAGGTCTTTCCTGGATCAGATGGCCTTTGCTCGAGCTTCTAATGGGAGTATTGAATAACAAATATTTTCAAGGGCAAATTTGCCCAGGATTAGATTACTCATCAAAGGCTCCGGGTCGGTTCAAAAAAAGTCCGTCCAGCAAGGCCGCGCATGGGTTAGCGTATCCCGCAGGGGACCTCCCTTGTTTTACGCACGGAGCGTACGCTTAGTACGTGAGCACGGGAAAATGGCGAGAACACCGCTGGCGGATTTTTTCAACAGACACCTAATTGCTCTCGTTTGATCAAGCAACTCATCTGCCCTTCTGAGCATTACAAAGACAGCCAGCCGAAACGGATGCCACAACAGGTCTTCCCAACATGCCCCATTCCCCAAGCCCTGAACCCAAATGTCTTTCCCTAACGTGTTCGACCGATTCCCGATCAGGTGCTCTTCGCCCTCTGGTGGCCCGTGGGTCCATATTCGAACCTGTGGCGCACAATCAACCTCCTGTCAGGGCTCTCAGGCCACCTGACGCGATGTGGATGAAATCTGCGCAACCATGCCGCACTTCCGGCAGGCATAATCAGCCACAACACGTTAGATGGATGCACGGCTTTAAAAATTGTCACGCGGCCCATCGAACATTAGAGGGAATGGAGGTGATGGCGAGGATCAAGAAAAGGCAGATGAGAACATTGATGTGAGACAAGCCATCTCCTGCTGAGATATTCTACGCCTTCGCCGCGCAGGCATCGGAGTCCGTGCGATACTTTTCGTCTTGAGCAACTGTTTGCGAAAGAATTATCGGGAGATACCATGTCGACATTTCGATCACGATATGAGCTTGAAACGATTGAGTTAGCCAACTCAAGCGGCCTTGTCTTTGAATTTTTTCAGAATGGTGGTTTATTCCGCGCGATGTGTGATGATGTGATGATTAATCAGATACTTGGCAACCCGATTGAGGGGTCACTGAATAATGTGTATTTACGCCTCCGCACGGCTGATTCGATCACGTTTGTCCCGCTGATCGGACCCCCATCAATTAGTACGTTCGCATACGCACAAGACCAAGCCAGATGGCAGGGGCACT
>JAGQKG010000374.1 GCA_020430245.1 Nitrospira sp. | reverse complement strand
CGACTGGGCAACGCCCCTGGAGGTGTTTACGCAATTGCGTCATCAATCATCCGTTGCACTTGGAACTTGAAACCGCCCAGGAATAATTTTTTTCTTCCGACCCTAATACCTGATAATAGGCCCGAAGTTATCAAGGAATACTTCACCTTCCTGGTCGAAGGGCTAACTTCATCATACAATAAATTACAACAATCATTCCCAGAGTGGATCGAAGAGTTTTCTTTCCATGAAGAAGCAGTGTTAGCTACAGAATTAAAATCACTGAAAATTCGCATCTCTGAAATCCAAAAACGCCGTTCAGTACTGAGTAGATTCAAGTCAATTCTGACAGCCTCTGGCGATGAACTTGCGGCAAGTGTTCATAAGATTTTTGTTCATGGATTTGGGATTGCCGTCGACACAAAAGATGAACTCCGTGAGGATTTCAAACTTTTAGATAAAACTGGGAAACCGGTATGTCTTTGTGAGGTAAAAGGGACAAATAGAGGAGTAAAAAGAGAATATATAAACCAGACAGATTCACACCGTGAGCGCTCTGCCTTCGACGAAAAGTTTCCTGCCCTACTCATAATTAATACCCATATCAAGAATGCGCGCTCTGTTTCTGAGAAAGATCAAGAAATAGCAAATGAACAAATAAATCATGCAGTAAAAATGAATGTGCTTATTATTCGTACAATTGACCTGCTTGGGCTATTGAGAATGTATTTGAGCCATAAGTTAACGTTGAAAGAAGTGTTGGATCTGGTTACCAACAACAGTGGATGGCTGAGGGTTTCTGGAGACGAGTGTGTCGTTGTTACCAACCACTCCCCTGAAGGCAAGGCCTAACACATCTATTCACGGGACCTCCTTCGTCGGCAGGTAAACTCTGGCGCTATAAATCTAGATCAACCTGGGGGGAAAACGATGGTTCACCGTCCCTCCCTCTTTCCTCTTATCTTTCCAATCCTGTTCTAGAGTTTTTCCTGCTCATTTCGGAAAAAACCCTTGAACAGCGGCCAAGTCTGTTGTTGAAAGTTTCGTGCGCAGGTTTAGGGAACCAGTCCGCAGGCAAAGGCTCCAAGAAGCGTGTGGAAGTAGAAATTCGTCAACAACACATTTGACTCTATACTTTACTCAGTTCTCGTGCCCAGGCGATGTTCTGTATTGCCGGGTTTCGCCCCGGCAGGCGAGGTTTTGCCTGATGCGTCTCGAAGAGCGCGACCATTGTTGTGGAGGCAAAACGGCCCAAAAACCAGTGACGCCCCGTCTGGCTCATGGGAGCGGACGGACGCCAGCGTGAGGAGGGCGGACCAACTCGCCGAGCCTGTCCTGAGGTTTCTCGAAGGGCTCAAACAAGGCCCGACAGGTCATAAGAGCGTCCCTCCTGTGGGCCAGCCGACAGGCGTCGAAGCTGAGCGAACAAGAAAAGGGAGGGCTCGTGGGAGAGTGGTAAGGTCAAGCAATGACCTCTTCCCCTTGCTTTACCTGAACGGCAACTGGGTGACAATCTAGGGTTTTTCTCGTATCCTTCAGGGGATTTGATAGCGTGTTTTACGGCCAGAAATTGGCAGCTTCCGCTCTTATGCTGATGCGCCTCCTCATTGTTTAGCGGGGCAGCACGATTTGGCGTTTCTTCTGGAAGGAGGAAAGCCATGAAGTACAAGATCGCCCTACATCGCACAGATGCGGGTTACGCGGTGTCGGTCCCAGGGCTTCCCGGCTGTTGGTCACAAGGGGAAACCGAGGCAGAAGCCTTGGCCAACATCCAGGACGCGATCCAAGTGTACCTGGCGGCGCGCGACGAGCTCCTCCGTGGTGCGGAAGTCCGAGAGGTTGAGGTCTCGAGCTAGACATGCCCCGCATACCGGGTGTGAATCATCTGAATGCGGTCCGAGCGCTCGAGAAGGCAGGGTTTCGGATCGTACGCGAGGGGAACATCGTGATGTCAGATGACACGCGGATCATCACCATTCCGCGGCTCAAGCCAGACAAAGAGATTAAAATT
>JAGQKG010000373.1 GCA_020430245.1 Nitrospira sp. | reverse complement strand
CCATATTTCCTAAAATTCGATGAACATTCAGCGGATTCCACAACGCGCTATGAATCGCATGCCAGATATTCCCGAGATACCGTCCTTGTTCATCCACCCCTGCCGGGGACATCATGAAGGCGATCCACGAATTCGCTAAAAACATCAGCACGGTTCCAATGACATTCAAGACCACGGCAATACTGAGATGCACCCACTTCAGGACGCCTTCCCTCATCCTGTCCCATCCATAGTAGTAGATATACAGCGTTCCGCTTTCGGCGACGAAGAGCAGAGCATAGATGTGCATAACAGGACGGAAAATCCCGGAGAGATAACTGAAAAATGTGGGATAGAGCGTGAGAAAGGTGAAAAGGAGAATGCCCCCAAGGATTGCCGTTAGCGAATACGCCGTCAGACTGATTCGGATAAAATCATAGGCTAGCTGGTCGTATTTCTTCGCCATGGCCTTATCCTTTGTCACCATGCCGATGAACTCAATCACCATGCAGAAGATAGGAACCGCCAAGACAAAACTGCCGTAATACAAATGCTGCTGGTTCGCAACCCAAATCAGTACTCGACTTTCAAAATTGCCATAGCGGGGATAATCATGCGTGTTGTCCGCTGTGACTGGAGCCGTTTCACTCGACACCACGCCTTCGGTCTTGTAATAAATATCCCGTCCCATTTCGACCGGGGCTGCGCCTTCCTCACCCTCCACAACCTCCTGCACAGGCTGGGAACTTTGCCCTCCCCCCGACGCGATGGCTTCACCATTTCCAAATAGAATCGGCATCGCGATACCGATCGGCAGCAGCAACATTCCCGCAATTATGCTGACCAGCATGAATGCAGCATGTTTTTTAAGTTTCATTCCACTCATTCCTCTTCCCATTCCATTCATTTCTCTCCCCCACAATCAATTGGACCCATCGAGCATGCAAACAATTTTTCCTTTGAGAACTTGATCAATCATGGTTGTCTGACATTGCCGTAATCTTGGTGCGACCAATTTCATTCCCGTCTTCCCTGTATGTTGTTGAACGCTTTGCATGGGCCATGCCCAATCAAGATAAGTCAACGCCCCCAAACAATCCCCTGTAATCCATAGGTTCTGTTGTCTGTTCTCTGGGATAACATCCGGAGACGGATCATTGACCCACGAAAGAACGTGGTGGGAGGCGGTGGCGGCCCACCGCTTTACGTGGCTGGACTCAGGAAAATACCGGGAGTACTAAAGGGGGAAATATTAGGGGCATGATGAAGAAAGATAAGGGAAGCCCAATCACGTTCCGGAAGGCCGGGAGTTCTGAAGGACGCGATTTAGTTCGAAGTATGTGGTCAAAAAGGACAATTACACGGCAGAATCGAAAATTTGCTGAAACACAGGGAGTCTCATAGTACAAATATGCCCTCCCGCTAATGCTGCCTCAAGCACATCGTAAGGAGAACGGATACCGGCAAGAAGCACCTGAGTGGAGAGACCATAGTTTCGAAAGACGGTGACAATTCGGCGAGTGCCATCCCTTTCACTGATGCACCGTCGAGATTCCGATCAAGGCAAACGGATACGCACCTCGCACCGGCTGTAATTGGGGATCTTTCGAAGACCTGACAGTTGATTTATAAGCTCGAGAGAGTACTATTGAAATAGTAGGACTTAAAAAACCATAGGATCGTAAGGGGTCTATTTCATGAAAAAAGCTTCCGTTACTAAAACGAAAAAAGGAACCTCCTTAGAACAATTAATTCGCAGCCTTGAGAGAGCCTTAAGTCCTAAAAAAGATATTAAAATTGAATCCCCTAAACGCTTTCCTGATAAAACGACAGGAAAATTGCGGGAGCATGATGTGGTTCTAACAGTAGAACACGGACATCATCCCTTGATCATTGCTATCGAATGTCGTGATAGGTCACGTCCTATTACTGTGGATCAGGTAGAGGGGTTTTGGGCAAAATGCCAACATACCGGGATTAACCAGTGGAGTGCCCCCCGAATTTTAGACCAAAGGTATGTTAGGTTTTCCTCAACCTGAGGAGGACCGCGATGAAAAAG
>JAGQKG010000372.1 GCA_020430245.1 Nitrospira sp. | reverse complement strand
TATTTCTGTTCTGGTTGTTTTTGTTTTTCAAAAACTCCGGCTACCTGCGGTTGCGGGATTTTTAGTTTCTGGCACCTTGGTGGGGCCTTACGGCCTGAACCTCATTTCAGATCTACATCAAGTCGAAACTCTCGCCGAAATCGGTGTCGTGCTGTTGTTGTTTACCATAGGCTTAGAAACTTCTCTTTCGCGCATACGCGCTTCCAGAAGGCTCTTATGGGTTGGTGGTCCCCTGCAAATTTTAAGTATGCTGGGT
This sequence comes from Nitrospira sp., assembly GCA_020430245.1. Taxonomy (GTDB): domain Bacteria; phylum Nitrospirota; class Nitrospiria; order Nitrospirales; family UBA8639; genus Nitrospira_E. Next base: position 1,793 of record JAGQKG010000372.1, on the reverse strand, counting down.
GCCGTAACGCTTGGGGGGTGGTTTCTGGGTCGATCATGGGAGGAATCGGTTTTCTGGGGCCTGTTGTTGTCATTGAGCAGCACTGCCATTGTCCTCAAGATTTTAGGAGATCGAGGGGAAATTGATGCGCTGCATGGGCAAGCGACCATGGCGATTCTTATTTTTCAGGATTTAGCCGTCGTAGCGATGATTTTACTGACGCCGGTATTGGGACCCGGTTCCCACGGTGAGCCATGGGTCATTGTCGAAACACTCATGAAATCCGTCCTGGTTGTGGGGTTGATTGTGCTGGCTGCTCGGGTTCTTGTCCCCCATGTTCTTCATCTTATTGTTGGGACTCGAAGCCGAGAGTTATTTCTCCTATCGATTATTGTATTGGGGCTGGGAACGGCCTGGTTGACTTCCCTCACGGGGTTGTCATTGGCTCTCGGCGCTTTTATCGCGGGACTAGTGATTTCTGAATCGGAATATAGTCATCAGGCACTCGCCGAAGTTATTCCTTTTCGAGATAGTTTTAATAGTTTATTTTTTGTCTCAGTGGGGATGTTAATGAATCCCTCGGTTATCTTCGACTTTCCAATCCTGGTGATGGGATTGTTGGTACTTGTGGTTTTGGGCAAGTTTCTTACGGGAACCGGAGCAGTGTTTCTCGCAGGGGCTCCCATATCTTCTGCATTGTTAACGGGGGTGGCCTTAGCGCAGGTGGGAGAATTTGCCTTTATTCTCGCGCGTGTTGGTCAGGGAGAAGGGTTGTTAGATACGCAAGCTTATAATATTTTTCTTGCAGTATCGGTATTATCTATGACAATTACGCCATTTTTGATTCAATGGGCTCCCCGACTGGCAAGACGAGCCGAGGCGCTTGATCGCCTGAAGCATTGGTTTCCTCGACGTCAGGACCATGCGTTGCAAAACACCAAAATCAAAGTCAAAGATCATGTCATTATCGTGGGTTATGGCTTAAATGGTCGAAATCTTGCCAGGGTGTTAAGTGATATCGAAATTCCATTTGTGGTGTTGGACGTCAATCCTGATGTCGTGCAGGGTGTCCAAAAAGGACGGGGCACTATCCTCTATGGGGATGGGATGAATCCCAGAGTGTTGACTCAAGCCGGAATCCAATTGGCGCGAGTGCTCGTGGTGGCGACCTCTGATCCTTTTGGAGCGCGTCGAATTGTCCAGCAAGCACGACAACTGAATCCCTCTCTTCATATTGTCGTGCGAACACGGTATTTAAAGGAATTGCAGGATCTTCAAGAACTAGGAGCTAATGATGTCGTGCCGGAAGAGTTCGAAACATCCATTGAAATTTTTGCCCTGGTTCTCCGTAGCTTCCAGACGCCCAAGGCCATGATCCAGGACAAAGTTGAACAGATTCGTCGTGAAGGTTACCTTCTGCTTCGGAGAGGGGAGTTGCCGGAGTTAGCGCATCATTTGCGTGCTGGAACATTGGCTGATGTGCAAGTTGATACCTGTCGTGTGGAAAACGATTCCCACGTGTTGGGGAAACCATTGACACAGTTGCATATCCATGGACGGACGGGCGCTTCGGTGATTGCAATTACACGGGATGGCGTGACGCAATCCAATCCTTCTCACGATACGGTTCTGGAGCCTGGTGATGTCCTTGTCCTTCTTGGGGCGCGCGAGCAAATCCGAAAAGCCATCGCTCTGCTTGTGGATGCCAAACTCTGAAAGGCATGGTCTTGTCCAGCCCTATCAAAGCCCGCGCGGAGGACCACGTGGCGTAAGCGCGTGGGTGAACGCGCTCCCCGCTGGAAGCGGGGGACTCC
>JAGQKG010000371.1 GCA_020430245.1 Nitrospira sp. | reverse complement strand
TCGCCTATTACCTTGCCGCAGCCGGCATTGGGACCATTGGATTGATTGATAGCGATGTGGTGGATCTTTCCAACCTTCAACGACAAATCCTTCACCATACTCCGGATGTAGGACGCTCCAAGGTGCTTTCGGCCAAGGAAAAAATTCTGGCCTTAAACCCTGATGTCCAGGTCAACATGCATGAAGAACGATTGACGTCTCGCAATGCTCGGGACCTAATCAACCAATACGATATCGTTATCGATGGCGTCGACAACTTCCCGGCAAAATTTTTGATCAATGACGCATGTTATATGGAGAATAAGCCGCTCATCCATGGGGGAATCCTGCGGTTTGAAGGACGGGCCTTCACTATTATTCCCAATCAATCCGCTTGCTATCGTTGTATTTTCAAAAATCCGCCGCCGGCCGGGGTGGTTCCTACCTGTCAGGAAGCCGGGATCATTGGAGTCGTTGCGGGAATTATTGGGACCATCCAGGCCACAGAGGCGATTAAACTCATCCTCAGCATTGGAACACCATTGACGAACCGCATCCTGGATTTTGACGCACGCACCACCGCGTTTCGAGAAATTCGCGTCAAACGGAATCCTTCGTGTGCCCTTTGCGGCCCAAATCCTTCGTTGACGGAACTCATCGACTATGAACAAGAGGCGTGCCTACTTCAACCATCGGCTACAACGCTAACCAACGGATAAACCCCGCCGTTTAAGAGGGGAGGATGATGCTATGAAAAAAATGCAAGCTCTGGTGTGTCGGGAGTGCGGTAAAGAATATCCTACACAGGATATTCATGTATGCGAATTGTGCTTTGGACCACTGGAAGTCAAATACGATTATGCCGCCATCAAACAGGTCATGACGCGTGAAAAGGTTGCATCCGGCCCTTACAGCCTTTGGCGCTATGTGGATCTGCTCCCGGTAGAAGGTACGAATTTCATCGGTCTTCATGCCGGATTTACCCCGCTGGTTCATGCTAAAAACCTTGGGGCCTTCCTCGGACTGGATAACCTGTACATTAAAAATGATTGCGTCAATCATCCGACCTTATCGTTTAAGGATCGCGTGGTGGCCATTGCCCTTACCCGGGCCAGGGAACTCGGATTTGAAACGGTTGCCTGTGCCTCAACCGGTAATTTGGCAAATTCCGTGTCGGCCCATGCGGCCTCCGCAGGGATGAAATGCTATGTATTCATTCCCGGCGACCTGGAAGCCGCGAAGGTGCTGGGCAATTTGATTTATCGTCCCAATGTCGTGGAGATCGAAGGAAACTATGATGACGTTAATCGGCTCTGCAGCGAAATCGCGGGCGAACGTCACTGGGCCTTCGTCAACATCAACATTCGTCCCTACTACGCTGAAGGTTCGAAAACTCTGGCGTTTGAGACCGTTGAGCAATTAGGGTGGCGTACTCCGGATCAAGTCGTGGTGCCCATGGCCTCAGGATCATTGCTGACTAAAATTTGGAAAGGCCTCAAAGAATTTGAGAAACTGGGCCTAGTGGATTCGGTGAGCACCAAAGTGAACGGGGCGCAAGCAGAAGGCTGTTCACCCATTGCCACGGCATTTCGAGAGAATCGGGATTTCTTTAAGCCGGTGAAGCCACACACCATTGCCAAATCGCTGGCCATAGGCAATCCAGCGGACGGATACTATGCATTAAGAACGGCTGCGGAAAGCCAAGGGGCCATGGAAGCTGTCACCGACGATGAAATAGTGGAGAGCATTAAGCTTCTGGCTCAAACGGAAGGTATTTTCGCTGAAACCGCCGGGGGAGTCACCATTGGCGTCCTTCGCAAATTGGTGAAACAAGGACGTATCCGAAAAAATGATGTGACCGTGGCCTACATTACCGGTAACGGACTGAAAACTCAGGAAGCGGTCGTCGATTCCGTCGGACGTCCATTTCGCATTCCACCCAGTCTCAGCCATTTTATTAAGACTTTTGCCATAGAGGAGTCAGCATGATTAAGGTCAGAATTCCCACGCCCTTGCGCCCCATGACCGGAGGAAAAAGCGAGGTGGAAATAGCAGGGAACACGGTGTCGGA
>JAGQKG010000370.1 GCA_020430245.1 Nitrospira sp. | reverse complement strand
AACCCCCAGAAAATGGATCCCTGCTGAACGATGAGCATCGTGGAAAACGTGAGCCCCGCCAGCAACATGAGGTATTTGGGGCGATCGCCAAACAACATTTTCAGTGCAACGTAATTCATACCTTCCGTGCCGTCCGCGTCCGGGGTTTATGTGTCTGCCCTGATCCGCGTACCGCTCCCTTCGGTGGAGGAAGTTTAAGTCCGTTCATCATGAGGTTCACAAAGGTCTGCGAAATGTCTGCGGCAGTTTGAGGAAGTTGGGCCTGAAATAAGACCGTCAATAACCGATGATAAATCAGCATGCCCATAAAGGCGCGTGCAGCGATGAGGGGCTGAACCGGCTGAAAGGCTCCATCATCTATGCGCTGTTGAATGTAGCCGGCCAAAAAATCGTAAAACACCCGGATATGATTGTGGAAAAACATATCCGACATCTCATGGTTTTCCAGTGCGCTAAACAAAATCAGCCTCATCAAATCGGAATCCGGAGCCCCTCCGACCACCGTCCGGGCAATCACGGAAAACACCTCCACATCCTTTTGTTGCTCCGCGAGACTTCTTATTTTGGAGAGTAATCCCGGCACGGGCGATTCCTCCGCAAGAATGGCCGCATACAAGTCCTCTTTACTGGGAAAATGTTTAAAAATAAGGGCTTCGCTGACTCCTGCCCTCTGAGCAATCTCCCGGGTCTTGGTCCCGCTAAACCCTTTTTTTGCAAATAAGGAGGCCGCCGACTGAATGATTTTGGCCTTCCGCACCGGACCGGTTATTCGTTTCGGTGATAATGGCATCTTCCACCTTCCAAATATAGTGAGTATTCACTCACCATGTTAAGATCTCACCAGAAACCTGTCAAGGAATCGATGGAGCCAGGATCAGTTGCCATCTCCTCGTTCACTGTTGAAAAATCGTAACTGGCCAGGCCTGTTGATCATGCCCATGAATATTCGGAATCCTCTGGAGAGTATGGAAATGCCGCTAACGCCGCTCCCTACCTTCGATAAATCTCAGGAAGAGAAATACTCAACACTCCCTTCTGGGTTGCGTAGAAGGACATTACGAAGCCTATACTTCGCAAGTGGGCGCAAGAATGGATCGGCAACATTAGGTAGAGGACTTCGATTTCGCTCAAGAAAGGGGTTGGCACTCCACTGGCCTGGCATAATCCGCCGTTCGTGCCAATCAAGTTGACTCAATGGAAAATATGCATATCTTGTTGGAAAGAAATAATATAATGTTGCTATACACCTGAAGAATGGTTACGACAAAAATGGATACTCTCTCAGAAGCCGAGACCACACTCATCGTTTCCCTCCCACTCGTCCCTGTTAAACGAACGGTCTTATTTCCCGATACCCTTGTTCCCCTCACGATCGGCCGCCCTCGCTCGATCTCGGCGGTCGAAGCGGCGATGAACTCGGAAGACAAAGCCTTGGTGTTCGCCACCCAGCGTGACTCTGAAAAGGAGGAACCCGAGTTCGATGACCTGTATCGCATCGGGACAAAGGCCGTCATCAAGCAAATGGGCAAAACTCCGGACGGTCATCTCCAGGTTCTCGCACAGGGAATCGAACGCGTCGTCTTACTGAAGAAGGAACAAGACGAACCCCATATGATCGTTAGGTCCCGACAATGCGCTCTCGCTCTTGAATCCGATCTGGAACTGGAAGCCCTGCATCGTGAACTGCTGGAACTTATTGGCCAATTACCGGAATTATTGACGACCCAAGGGGTGGTGGAATTGGTGGCGGTGCTTCGAGCTGAAAAAAATCCCCTCTCAGTCGCCTATCGGCTCGTGTCCCTCCTGAACCTCAACCTGGAGCGATTACAAGGGCTTTTGGAGCAATCTGATGCCAAGGAAGTCCTTCGTCAGGTTTATGGCGCATTGGCGCACGAACTCCATATCCTCAAAATCCGCCATGAAATTGCGAGCCAGGCTCAAGCGGAAATTGGAAAATCTCAACGGGAATATTTTCTGCGGCAACAGTTAAAGGAAATTCAACAAGAACTGGGAGAGTTAGAGACCCAACCCGAAGATGGCGAAGTGGGGGAATTAA
>JAGQKG010000036.1 GCA_020430245.1 Nitrospira sp. | reverse complement strand
AGTGAAGTAAAACTTTTCGTAATAGGCCGGATCATCCGGAATGTGCATCTTCCGATACAGGCCGGCTATCTCTCCCCTCTCGTCCAACACGGCAATGGAATTGTGGTATACCCCTGCCGTCCTCCGCTCAAACAACGACACCAAAATCGTCACACCGCGGGCCTTTGCAACCTTGCCCAATGCCTCAGTAGAAGGTCCCGGCACGGGTTCAGCCAGATCGAACAAAGCCGCATCTTCCTTCTGGCAAAAATATTGAGACCGAAACAATTCAGGCAGGCAAATAATCTGCGCCCCATTTTTCACAGCCTCTTCAACCTTGGCCATCGCTCCTTCCAGATTCTCAACAGAATCGGCCGAGCAGGCCATTTGAATCAATCCGATTTTCATCACGCCTTCATCCTCTTCTTAGTCATTCATTGCATCGTATTCCCCTCCTTTGTAAGGAGGGGGAGGGGAGGTAGAAATATCAAGGGCCTACAGTCATCAACTATAATGTGCCCTTTCAAAATTCATAAGCCATAATCCCAGACTCTACCCCACCTTACTTCTCCCACTTACAAAGGGGAGGAAAAGAAGCTGAAGCGTAGTGGATTTTTAAACTCAGGACAAGACCACAATCTCTGGAAAATATGAGACGTCATTATTAAACAATGGAGTAACCACGATGTTGCTTAAGCACTCCACAACCAATTTGTCATTCTGAGCCCATTCGACTGCGCTCAGGGCAGGCACAGCGAAGAATCTCTGACCAGATTAAAGATGAATGAATTGAGCAGATCGTTCGATGCTTTCAGAATGACCGAGTCAATCAACGCCTTCAAGACGAAGGATATGCACGCGCCCGGAGTTCTCCCCAACCACAATCGTTCGGCCATCGTGAGAAACCGCACAGCACACGATTGGACTTTCTCCGGTAAAGGTCGCGACCTCTTGCCCCGTGGCCAGATCCCACACTTTGCACGTCTCATCCCCCGACGCGGAGATGGCCCGCGTCCCATCCGGCGTTACCGTCACCGCCCGCACCCAACCACTATGGCCGCTGAGGGTGCGAATCAGTGGCCCTCCTGGCTGGATCAAATTTCCATAGAGTGGATGAAGCCACGGACTCCCGACCCAGCGTTTGGCCTGTCCGACGAGGTTCTGAATCTCAGGCAACGGTATGGGCTGGAGACGACCGAGTAATTGCCCAACAAGTTGTGTTCGATTTTTTCCAATGATGTGGGCAGAAAGCCTGATAGCTCCCTGAATGAAGCTCAACGCTTTTTCGCCCCGCATCCAATCAAAGTCCGAGAGGATCGCCGGAATATCCAAGGCTTCGACCTTCGCATACAGCCAGTCGATATTCAGGAGAAGCTTTTTTAACTCCTCCCACCGTTCGGCCTTGACCAAATGATAGGCCAGATACCGGCAGAGATAAGGTTCTTGTGCTGCGTTCATGGGATCATTTTGAAGGTTGTAGGCATCCAGAAATTGTCCATGGAGTATCGGCAATTGCGAAGCCACTTGTTCTTCCAGATAGGTCCGCACCACGTCATGTAGTTGAATGCATTGTGTGGTGGGATCATAGCGCAAGAGCAATGACAACTGATTCAACCGAGTGCAGAGTTCTTCCGTATCGAAGTCGTCCAAGCCCCCAGTGGCCAACCACAACTTGGTCACCGCGGTCAGTGGCACTTCCTCATCTTCAGGGAAGATGGCCAGTTCCTGATACCGGGCAAGTTCGTCTTCCTTCAGATGTTCAAACGAAGCTCCCAGGGTAATGGCCACGGCCTGATGACGTTCGACTGGATTTCTGGCATCGAAGGCGGTGAGGCCACGCTTCTTCAAGGCTTTTTGCACATAGGCCAGCGCATCTTCTAACGACTGTCCCATAGTGTTAACGCGCTCGCGCAATGTGCCATTAGCTAACTTCAACAGGAACGGCCATTCGCCTAATCGTGCGGCTAAAGCTCTCAGGTCTGCCGTTTCGCTTTTTGGCAGATCGTAGGACAAAAGCTCCAAGGCTTCTTTCTGTTGCATGGCATCCACCGGCACCCGCAGTTTGGCGGTTTCCGGAAGGGTGGTGCTGTCTCTGGTCGTGATGATCCGCGCACACCGTTTGCCTCCACGCATGAACGGCCGCAGATGGGCGGCATTCCAGACGTCGTCAATGACTATCAGGCAATCTTTGTCTCCCAGGACCTCGGCCAGCCTGGCCGAAGCATCTTCCTCGTCCACAAAGTTGGGACGTTCCGCGGTCAGGGCGGCATAGAGTTTCGTCAACCCTGCCATGGTATTGGGTTGTTCCCCCAGCGTAACCCACAGGATGCCGTCGTGGAAGGCATCCTGAATCCGTTCATCGTGGCAGAGAGCTTTGGCCAGGGTGGTCTTGCCATATCCACCGGCGCCTTTCAGGGCAGCGGTAATGGCGACGGGTTCTTCCTGTTCAGGGTCCAGCAGACTTTCAGCCAGTTCTTCGAATTCTTTGATGCGAGGCACAAATCCAATGGGCAACTCATCGGCCATGAATGGCACCCTGGTGCCCTGATGGGGGCTTTCAAGCGTGCGGATGAAACGGGTCCATTGTTCGGAAACTTCGGTATTGACCCAATGCACATCCCGCATCCAGCGGGGAAGTTGAGACAGATCCAGGTCGGATTGTCCGAAGACCGGAATGACGCCCACCCCTTCCTGGCGGGCCTGCCGCCATTCTTTTCTGACGATGGGCGAAGCCAACGAGGCTTCCGTCATAACCAATACCATATATTCCACCTGCTTGAGTGCTTCCAGGATTTGGTTCCACCAATCCTTGCCCCCTTCCATTTGTGTGCGGTCCTGCCAAAGTGAGAACCCATGGTCAGTGAGTTTTTGGCGGAGATCCCGCGCAAAGTCTTCGCCATCCTTCCGGGCATAGGAGAGGAAAATTCGTGGCTGATTTCCAGAAAAGGTGGGATTGGTTGTGGTGGGCATCGAGAGTGAATTCGGTTTGGTTATCTAAACCTATGGCCCCCTCACATTGGTCTTCTGCCTCTTCGAGTAGAGCCAGAGAATCCAACAACTCTGCGAGAGCTTATGATGGACAGTGACACGAAAAAAGTAAAGACCGTGCGGAAGGAATGGAACAGGAATATTTTAGTTACTTCAAATAATTCCCAAAGCATTCTTGTCTTTAAGTCATGCCCGTGGAGAATGCCATGCAACATGGTATTCCCTGCAGGCTCTAGCCCTTCCCTGTCCGACGTCTGCCGCCCGTCCCCCTGATCGGACACTCTTTGTCTTGGCGGGCCTTGTGTGAGTGTAGCGAGTTGGCCCACTCTCCCATGTTTAGCGTTCGATTAATCCGATGAGACGGGCGGGGCGTCAGTAGTTTTGGGTCCTTTTGCCGAAAAAAAAGGACCTCGGCTCCCGGGCCGAAACCCTGTCACTCTCATTTAGCCAAAAAATTCGCAGTACGTGAACGGTGACGTATTCTAGGACGGCCCATGAAGACCAATGAGAAGAAAAAGTAAAGTTTTAGGAAGAAGGAGAAAAATCTTGGGAATTGGAGGAAAAATGGGAAAAGGCTTTCACTCCGAGAAACGAGAACACACGGTGTCATTCCCAATTTCTTTAATCGGGAATCGCTCCTGCTTTACAGAAGGATTCCCGCTTACAACTGCGGGGATGACGGAATTCGTGGCAAGACCATTTTCAATATTACGTCCTAAAACATTCAGCACCTATTTGTCACAGCAGGCCATGGCACAGCCGGGATCACGAGCCACAAACATCCCGGCCACTTGCCGGTCTTGTTCCTTGAACGCCTTGTGCCACCAGCAGGCCGCATTCCAGAGATGCTCCGGGGCGCTATTTCGTTCCGAGGTACCGGGCGTCACAGCCAAACCCAGCCCTTCAAAGATGAATTCAATATAAGAGGACGCCGCGATCGGTGTGCCTTCCCGCAACGGATTACGTTTGGCACCTTGTGACCAGAGATAGCTTTGCCAGACTCCCAACATCTCCCAAAAATTGTACCGAACGCGATCCTGATTCCAGTTCATCGCCCGTTTCTTAAGTTTCTTGGCATCCTCGTCGGACATGCTCACCGCGACCAACCCCACATTGGCATCAATATCCTTATTCTCATACAGGCCTAAAGTGCCTTCGTTGATGCCATTACATTCCGGCCTTGGGAAGATTCCATTCCGTGGATGCAGCGGGATCTCCAGAATCGGCAGGGACCTCAACGAGGTGCGAGAGGTCACCGGTTCTGCCACCACAAAAACATGCGACCAGAAACTCGGGCGGAGATCCCAACGCAACATGGACTGAGCCGTTCGTAGGGTATGCCCGGGAACATCCCGGCTGCCGATCAGGCCTACGGTCATCAATCCACGATTGCCGATGTCCTGTTTCTGCAAGGAGGCAAAGGCCTCATCAAAAAACTGCAAGTTGGTGCGTTTCCCATATTTGCTGGTCCAGTCTTTAATGGCTGGATTTCTGGTCGAAGTTTGAGAATGGCGCATGATGGGTTCCTTTCTAGGTGTGACTCAGAAAACACTCGACAGACTATGTCAATAACTCCCGCTACCGGAGCAATAACTCCTTGTTCCATAAGCGCATGAGGGGACCTCCCAAACCTTGAGGTGGAGCGATTTCATCCCAATCAATTTCGATGACTTTTGCCGGCAGACTCCATAATTCCAACTCAAATCGTACCCGTGGCGATCCTCCAATCTGGCTTCCGGAACCCACGCGCACGAGACCCACATTATTTTGAATAGTCATGATGTCGATGCTGGTATGCGGATCAATCCGCCACACCGACTCCCTTCCTTCCGCATTGGGAAGAACCCGGATTTTTTCTGGTGGGGCTTCTGGCCGAGTATTGCCTGGATTAATCATGGCTGCCGGAGAAGCGATAAACTCGGGTACCCCATAGGGTGCATCGGGAAATGGCCCGTGGGCTTCCGCATACCGTCCCGTATGAATATCTCCCGACAGAATTAAGATATCATGTGGTCGATGCTGGGAGTTCTGACCGGCGAGGGACCGTTCGATCACCCGCCACAGACGGGCATAATCCTGTTTAAAATTCGATAAGGAATGGTCACGGAAATCCCCGTCTTTTTGAAAGAGAGGTTGGCCCAGCGCCAACACGCCGGGACCGTTCAATCCCTGTTGCCAGGCTTCTAGCGCCACCCATTGCTCCTCTGACATGAAATGACTGGTACCTTTGTCGTTGCACCCTTCCCGCTCTGAACGGGTGTCGGTAATAAAAAACGAGACCGGATCGATTTCGAACCGGTACCAGCGAGCCTCATCGGGATTCAGGCACCGTTGATACTGGTAATAGAGTTCCTCAGCCCCTCTTCCGTATTTTTGGCGATTTTTTGAATCCCAGGTCTGAGGCAATTGGATTTGCTTTTCAGGGTAATCGTTCCAATATTCATGATCATCACACGTGAAAAAGTTTGGACACGTTTGCAAAGCTTCCCGATAGGCCCCATCTCCCCAATATTGGGCATACCGCTTGGCATAGAGTTCGATGCCCTCATCCCCTAAATCCCAGGCATTCGGCCAATCTCCATACACCTGATCACCCAGTAACAATTTAAAGTGCGGGTGAGCCAACTGCCCCAGCTCCTGAAGACCGGACCGGTAATATCCCTCACGGTCATTGTTATGCCAAAAGCAGGAGGCAAACAGAAAGGTCACTGGTTGCGCGGTGACCTGATACGGCATCGTCCACCAATGAAAGGCTTGGCTCTCCTGATTCGTTGACAACGTGACAGAATAGAGGGCGCCTTCCGGTGGACCTGGGGTGCTGAGCGTGAGGGCCATCACCCCCATTCGCCGTTTCAATCCTGGAATTTGAGGGAGGAGTGTCCATGTGCTCTGGAACGGAACCGTCCCATTCTTGTGCCGCACCTCCACTTGCGGCGGAGAAAAACTGCCTCCCCCTTTTTGCGAACACCAAATCCGCCAGCCTCGCCCCGCCATCAATGGCGCACCTGGGACAATCCACATGTTCATGATCTTATCCTTATCAGCATACGCTGATTACCTTGCCGACCTTTTCCCAATGACAGGATGATCGGCTTGTGTGGTTTCCTGAAGTAAATTTGGGGTACCCTGAGCCTCACCCTTCGACTCAGGGTGAAACGCCCCATAGGAATCTTGGCCCTGGGAATGGTCATTTCCCGTCTCTTCTCCCACAACTTCAGGTTGACGTCGTATTAAATCCCGCAATGTCATGCCCTCCAAAGCAGCCTCCACCGCCGCATCCCGGCGCGTAAGCACCCGACTAATGAAATCGGTTCCTACCGTAAAGGCTTGTGGCCCGCCATGGGATTGATGCTGCACCACTCGTAACACCTGGACAATCGAAATATTTTCCGGTGCCTGCGCCAACACCAAGCCTTTGGGATCATCAGCTTTCACCACCATCTGCCCTTTCACCAGATCATCGATAAGCGACTCCACCAATGTGAGAGGTACGCCTTGAGCACGGGCTAATTGCTCTGCCTGGAGAGGCGGCTTTCCCAACAAAAACCGGCGAGTAATATGCGTAAGCAATCGCAGCGTGAGATATTCTCGAAAAAGTGGGGTCTGGTTCTTTCGACTTAAATGCAGCAAATACGCGGATGGATGTTGGTGGTAATAAGCGACTTGGGCTCCCGCCAGCACAATGAGCCATCCGACATAGAGCCAAATGAGAAAGAGGATCAGCACAGCAAACCCTGAATAGATGGCGCTATACCGTCCGGTCTCTACAACAAATGACGCAAAGGCCAATCCCGCCACCTGCCAGAGCAGACCTGCCGTCACCCCTCCAACGAGCGCTGAGTTTAATTTAACGTTTGTATAGGGCAGAAATTTGTAAATAAAGGTAAACACCAGGCACATAAACAAGAAGGGCAGCAGATTGGTGAGCACGACTATCAGATAACCAAACGGCCGGACTTCCAGAATTTTTTGGACAAGCCAATAACTTTGCGCCGAGGCCGTGAGTCCAAAGGCCGTAAAGACGAATACGGGGCCCACGAGTACGACACTTAAATAATCGGTCACTTTTCTCGCCAACGGGCGACCTGCATCAACCCGCCAAATCGAGTTCAAGGCCTCTTCAATTTTTTCGATCAACGAATACGTCGTATAGAATAGCCCCGCAATGCCCACAGCCCCCAAGACCCCAACTTTCATGTTGTCGACAAACTGGATGATATTCGTGGTAATCTCAATTCCCTTAGGCCCAAGCGGATCCAAGGCTTGCGCCAGAATCGGTTGGATCTTTTGATGAATGCCGAAAGCTTTGAGGACCGAAAAGGTGACCGCTAAAAACGGAACCAGGGAGAGGAGAGTGGTGTAGACCAAACTGGTGGCTCGAATACTTAGGACACTTTCCTGAAATTCGGCGACCGCCACCAACACCAGACGTAGAGTTTTGACGCCAAACTGTCGAAAGCCAGTTAGCGCCTCGACATCTTCCTTCCACACGTCATGCTGGCAATATCGCAATACTTGGTCAATCATCTTCATCTCCGTCACGGATCCTGTGCCGGGGTACCCTACAAAGAGTGACAGAAAATGTCCAGGATCCCACAGGATTTTCCCATGATGGCTCCCAATTTTAAACACGAGGGATCCTTCGCTCACTCGGCTTTCCAGTCAGTCGTGAAGGGTGGTCTTCCGCCTTTTTTTATGAAACACATTGCAAACCGAACTTTGATTTCATGGTGGGTGTTTGCAGGCCTTATCTTTCTACTCACCGGGTGCCCCACATCCTCCGAATGGGATCGGCAATGGGAACAGATCAATGTGGCTCTCTCCCATGGACAATTTCAAGAAGCCAAAGACCGGCTTCATCGTCTGTTACCTTCAGTTCGCGAACAGGGACCAACCGATGAGCGCTATGCTCTCGTAATTTTTCAGCTGGGAGAGGTCGCCAGGTTGGAAGGACAAGCGAGTCAGGCCGAAGCCTATTATTGGGAAGCCTTGCCCCTATTGGCTCAATCTTTGGGTTCTGAACATCCTCGGATGGCCGATCCCTTAGCCGCCCTCGCTTCGTTGTATCAACAGAAAAACCAATTGGAGATGGCCCGCCCACTTCTCAAACGAGCCTTGGCTATTCGTGAAAAATTCTGGGGATTTTCGGACCCGCAATTACTCTCTACCCTGCAAACCTACCATGCCCTCCTCCTAGCTGGAGATCGCCCGGAGGAAGCGATGGAGATTGCCGGCCGCATTGATCGAATTCTCAAACGCTCCTCCTAATCCTTTCGTATGATTTCCTCTCCAATCGCCGGTCGCTTCGATCTTGGGGCAATCATTCCCTGCGAGTCATAGATCGGATGGTTCGGCTCCGACCTCTCTTGCCCTTTTACGGGAATATCGTTACCATTGGCGCCATTCAATCCAGTCCTCGACTGGTAGCTACTCATCTGTACATTTCACATCTCATCTGGTGCGTTTTTTATCCTCTTTTGCCCGATCTTGCACCATGAATAAACGTATCTCAATTCAGGACCTGCGGCCTGGGATGTATATCACTGGCATGGACCGATCATGGTTTAAGACTCCGTTTCTCCGTCACAAATGGACGATCAAACGAGAGGATGAGATTGTCCTGTTACGCAATTACGGCATTAAGGAAGTCCAGATCGACACGGAAAAAGGATGCGATCTTGCCGGGACGAATGACGTTCAGCACCCGTCCAAAAACCAAGACCTTTCTCCCACAACCCCGTTACCATCCCCCAGAGTTGGGTCGGGACCCAATCCGGAAGATATTGAAGCCGCGCGTCTCCTTCGCGCGGAAGCGATCTCCACAATGGAGGTATTTTTCCGTCAGATGGAAGCGCCCACTCCCCAGCACGCCCAAGAAGTCCGAAGTGTGGTCAGCATCCTGCTTGATGGAATTTTAGACCACCAGGCCGCCATGGTGTCGCTGATTCAAATGCGTCGATTCGATCCTAACCTGGCCTCCCATGGGGTTGATACGGGAATGTTAGCCATGGCAATCGGACAAGAACACGGCTGCGACCCGACACAATTAAAACTTGTTGGGCTTGCCGCTCTTCTCCACGACATCGGACAACTTCGTCTCCCGTTGAATATGATCCGGAAGGTGGAACGGTTCACACCCCAAGAACAGAAACTTATGCAGGCGCATTGTGAAATGGGCGTGGCCATTCTTAAGCAATTCCCCGATATTCCTGACGAGTCGAAACGGATGATCTTGGAACACCATGAGCGGCTTGACGGATCCGGCTACCCCAAGGGATTACGAGGCATTCAGATTTCGGAACTCACCCAAATACTGAGCATTGCCGACACATATGACGCGCAAATTAGTGGACGATGCAGCTGTCCACCCGTGCCACCCGCTCGAGCCTTATCCGAACTGTACCAGGCGGCTGTCGGAGGGCAATACCATCTTTATCTCGTGCAACGATTAATTCAACTCTTAGGGGTGTATCCAATTGGGTCCCTGGTTCGCCTAAATACCGGCGAACAGGCCGTCGTGGTATGGGTTTCTAGTCATAGTCGAATGACCCCCACCATTAAATTACTCAAGGACTCCTTGGATCAACCCTATCCCGAGCAGGAAATCATTGATCTGGCGGCACAAAGCCCAACAACACCTCATCGATCGATTGAAAAAGCCTTAGACCCTTCTCGGGAAGGATGGGATATGTCGAAGATCCTTGAGGCCTTATGGTAAGACACGGCATCCTTTACACGATGTCGTCAATATGACAGGAAGGAATCGCTGAGTGGATCGGCAACATTTTTTTCAAGAACTCAACCAAATGGACATTCCTGGACTAGAGAAGGCATTACGTTCATCCCAAGCCTTTGTGCATACTCTGATGGACTCCATCCACGTTGGCATCTGCCACGTGAATACCCAAGGGCAGATTCTTTCCCTTAATCTCGAAGGCGCCAGGATTCTTCATCGGACCGAAACCTCATGCCTCGGGCAATCCTTTCATACACACGCGGAATGTCATCATATTGATCTTGTTACACAAGAAAAACATTGCCCGATCACCAGATCGATCACCACAGGGAAATCCATATGGACGCCTCAACTATTGATTCGACGGCCAAGTGGAGAAACCCGATGGGTGGAATTCCAAAGCACACCACTGACCAATCCCCGCCACTCGGGTGCACTGATTATTTTTCGTGATCTCAGCCAAGAACTCCAACAACAGGAAGCACATCAGCATCTCGCATCGATGCCAGAAGAAAGCCCGAATCCCATCGTAGAGGTGGACGCTCAAGGGCACCTGGCCTATGCCAATCCTGCCATGATCCGCCTCCTCGATACCTATGGATTTCGGGAAGACGGCATCCCACTGGTGCTTCCGGCCACACTGGCACAACTTGTCCTAGGATGTCTCAAAACGACAACCCCAATCAGAGGTCTCACGGTCATTGTCGAGCACCACCACTTTGATTGGACCTTCTCTCCCTTCCAAGAAAAAGGTCTCGTGCGGGGATATGGCTTGGATATCACACATCACGTGCGGGTCAACCAGACGATGACCGAACTCCAATCTCGATTTTCCTCACTGGTGGACTCCGCTCATGAGGGGATCATTTCAGCCGATTTACACGGAACCATTGTCTCTTGGAACCCTGCAGCCGAGTCAATGTTCGGTTATCAGCCTGACGAGGTCCTCGGGCACTCGATTGTGACCTTACTAGAAGAAGGATATCGAGATATGTACCGGAAAGGTCTGGGAGATATCAGCTATGGTCGATCGTCGACCTTTCCTCTTCAGCAGCCATTGGAACTCACCGGCTTACGGAAAAACGGCGAATCATTTCCTTTGGAAATTTCTTCCACAAGTTGGAAGGTCGGCATGGACACCCATTACGGCTTTATCCTTCGAGATATTTCAGACCGGAAACGCTTCGAGCATGCTCTCATTGCTGAAAAGGACCACCTGGTCACCACGCTTCAATCGGTCGCGGAAGGCATTGTCACAACTGACCGGGAAGGACGCATTTCTTTTTTAAATCCTTTGGCAGAGCAGATCACCGAATGGACAACCCATGAGGCCTTGCACCGCCCATTCCAAGAAATATTTCGCCTGACCGATGACAGCCAAAAAAACGATGATGAACCCACTTTGCAGTTTTCTTCCAGAACGCTTGTCCTCTCGGAGCTGGATGCCCCTCATCAATTACTGACCAAACATGGCCGGCAACGGAAGATTACTCTGAGAGAAGGACCGATCCGCGATCATAGCGGTCATCTCTTGGGCACCGTGATTGTCTTCAGGGATATCACCGACCAATCCCGGCACCAAGAAGAACAACAACGAATTAGCAAACTTAATTCGTTGGGGGTCTTGGCGGGAGGGCTGGCTCACGATTTCAATAATATCCTCACGACGATATTGGGCAACGTATTCGTGGCCAAGTTGCGAATGGTCTCGAGCGACCCTTTAACGCAAAACCTTGAGCAAGCCGAGCAAGCCTGCCTGCGCGCCAAGGAATTGACCCAACAACTCCTGACGTTTGCCAAGGGCGGAATGCCGATAAAGACATCCATCGCGTTAGGAGATCTGCTTCGCAAAAGTACGATTTTTGCCCTCTCCGGGTCATCGATCAGTTGTCATTTTGATATCCCCGATGACCTTTGGCCTCTTGATGCTGACCCCGGTCAAATCCGGCAGGTCTTTCAAAACATTACCCTCAATGCCAGACAGGCCATGCCTCACGGTGGTCACTTAAGCGTTACAGTAGGAAACGTAGGACTGAAAGATCCCTCGACCCTTCCTTCATCGTCACTCATGCCTGGAAACTATGTACAAGTTTCTTTTGAAGACCAAGGGAACGGGATTGAGGCCCGCCAACTGCCAAACATTTTTGATCCATATTACACCACCAAACCAGGCGCATCCGGGTTGGGGTTAGCCACCGCCCACAGTATCATTCAACAGCATCATGGACACATCACCGCAATATCAACAGTCGGAGTAGGCACGACTGTTACTGTATATATTCCATCCGCCCATCTTACGCCCGAAACTGAGGCACAAAAGCTTCCAACCATACCTGGACAATGCAGAGGACGGGTCCTGGTCATGGATGACGAACACAGCATTCGCCGGATGGTTGAAGATGCACTGACGCAGTTCGGCTATGACGTGGTCGGCGTACCAGACGGACAAACTGCCATCGACCTGTTTTCCAAGGCACTGAGGGATGGAAAGAAATTCGAAGTGGTTATCCTCGATCTCACTATTCCGGGCGCCATGGGAGGGGTTAAAGCCATTCAACACCTTAGAAGCTTAGACCCTCACATTAAAGCTATTGTCACTAGTGGATATTCAGACGATCCCATTATGTGCCACTTTCAAGACCACGGATTCCAGGGGATTCTGGTCAAACCCTATAAAATTTTCGACCTGGCAAAAACTCTTGAATCCATGTTTTCTCGAAGCAAGAGCGAAACAACCCGCTGATGACCTCAAGACCCTCGTGGTCGTTGATGAATCATCTGACTCGAGTCTTTTCCGGAAAGACAGACTGCCCAATTCACATCTTCGGAATAAACCGTCACACAGAAAACGCAAAGACGAAGGGCTTTTTCTCAATTTAAGAACGAGCCGATTCGACTTAGAAGATACATCTCCCATCATTCCCTACCGAGATATCACATGAATGACTTCTGACGAGAAAGAGAAGAATATAGGGAGAAGAGGGGAATAGAGAAGAAGGAAATATCAAACCATGGAATAGTGGACAGGTAATCGTATCCACCTTTACCCATTTCTCAAGCAAAACCGGTAACGGCAAATTTCAAGAAGAAAAAGCACAGACCAGGAAACCAGAAGGCTTAATGACTCTGGCACACACAGATCACAGGACACGAACCATTCAGGACATAGAAAGTCATTAGAAAGAGTTTAAGTGATGGAAGGACCACTAGCAGATTCTTCTTCCCGATTAGGGAGGGTTTTTACCTGAAGGTGATTGAAGCCAATCCGTACAAGGATCATTTCAACTGATTGTTAAGGAAAGTCCATTAAAATGATCCCTCAGCCAAGAATAACTCAAGCCCGGCAATTAATTTTTGGCAGAAAGCATTGACAGGGCGATTCCATCAATGAGATCGCTCAAATTGCCCCGGCCACACACACGGGATCCCGTCGGATTAATGTTTGCTGCTGAATCATGGGGAGTTTCGCCAGCATCCGATTGCTGAGCAATAAATTTTCTTTGGCCTTTTCATAAAAGGTCGTTTGGGTTTCAATGGCTTTCTCAAAACAACGGGAAGCTCGTGCAAACTTTCCAACTTCCAAAAATGCCACACCCAAGTTATTATAGGCCTTGGCCGGATCCATTCCTCGGGCATAGGCTTCGTAGGCCAAATCGAAATGGCCAAGTTTAGTGAGAGCTAACCCCAGATTATTCGAAATTTTGTCGTTGGACCCACCAACCTGAATGGCATGTTGAAAAGTTCTGACCGCCTCTTCATATTGGGTATCAAGGTAATATGCCATACCTAAATTGTTCAAGACCGAAGGATCATCTGTCCTTTTTTGCAAGGCGACTTCATACAGGTGGATCGCCTCCTTATGATCATGTCGCCGATCCGCTACAATACCAAGGTAATTTTGGGAGGTCCACATTTCAGCGTCATACAATAGGGCTGCCTGAAATTCCTGCTCCGCCTCCTGATCCTTCTCCATCTTCAGCAAGGCCCGACCCATGCCCTCATAAGCTGGAGCAAAATTCAAATCATAGTCTAGGATTTGGTGAAATTGGTCATAGGCATTCTGAGGGGATCCTTTTTCCAAATAGATCACCGCCAACTTGTACCGTGCAGGAATCTGCTCGGGCGAGGACTCCAACACTTTTTCATACTGAATTTTTGCTGTCTGGAAATCGCCTTGTTGTAGATGGGCATCTCCCAGTTTTTCATACTCATCACCCTTCATGACTTGAGTAAGATCCACGGGCGCTTGAGATTCCGGATTGATCCCCGCCTTCTGTCGTTCCATGATTTGCTGGTAATGTTCATCCTGAAGAGTGAACATGGACTGTTCTTTTTTGGCACACCCCATGGCACTCAAATTGACTAATACGAACACAGTTACGAGGAGGCTCGCCTTCATCATTGTGGACCTCATCTGAAAAGTTTCGTTCACGTCATTCAAAGTAATCGGGCAAACAGTCATATTTGCTGTTGAAATTTCCTGTTGTGTTGCTTCGTGGCATCCCATGTTTTGTCTTCCTCTACATGCTTGAAAAGTTTATCGAGTCAACCGTCTGAACTTTCTCCGTCACATGTTCACTTTCACCCTCCCATAGCCGGCATTAAATTGCGCATAAGGCTAATCGCACCCGGGCCAATAATCACCACCATTAGTGCGGGGAAAATAAACAGAATGAGGGGAATCATCAGTTTCACCGGAAGCTGTGCCCCTCGTTCTTCGGCTTTGAGCCGTCGTTTCAACCGCATAGAGTCAGAATGGACTCGAAGCGCTTGTCCGATGCTCGTCCCAAACCGGTCCGTTTGAATTAATAAGGCGACTAAACTCCGAATATCGTCGAGATCCGTCCGGTTGACTAAATTTCGAAGACCTTGTTCACGGCTTAGGCCTGCACGGAGCTCCAAGTTTAGCAGGATAAATTCATCACCAAGGTCAGGATGACCTTGTTTGACTTCCTGTCCTACCCTGGCAATAGCTTGGTCCAGCCCTAGACCAGCCTCTACACATACCACCATGAGGTCAAGCGCATCAGGGAATCCATTCACTAAGCGTTCTTTTCGTTTGGTGATGGTACTACTCAACCATAGTTGAGGACCGTAAAATCCCACCACCATGACACCAATCAGCACAATGGGAAAATACATGGGATCTTTTTCCTGCATGACCTCCGAACCAAACACCAGGAAGGCCAGTCCTAACAGAATTGCCAGAAAAATTCGGGTTCCCAAAAACACGACAATCGCTCGAGGGTTTCGATACCCTGCAGTTGCCAATGAGGCACGCAAACGAGTGGTGACAGCTTGGTCCTTGGGCTTATTAACCTGACCCAATCGCTCAAGGAGCTTCATCACTTGATCCTTCAAACTAATTTTCTTGTCATTTTTTTGCAAAGAACTCTGCGAAAGCGATTGGCCCTTCGCCCGTATACTCCAGTCCTTGACCTTTTCCTGAGACTGCATGTAACTCCACGCACCCCAGCCGACAACAAGAACTCCCAAAAACACCAAAAAACTGATCAAGAATAATGGATCCATCATGCCATCCCTTTAGACTTTAATGTCACACATATTTTTCATCACATAGGCTCCTATGATCATTAACAGGGCGGAACCAGCAGCCATCATCTGTCCAAGCTCGTCCTCAAACAAAACCCGCATGTAGGATTCATTTAACCAGTACAATACCCCGGACATCACAATCGGCATACAGAATAAGACAATCCCCGACAGGCGGCCTTCGGCCGAAAGCGCTTTAACTCGACCAAGTAACTCAAATCGTTGGCGAATGAGTCGAGAAATCGCCTCAATGATTTCTGCTAAATTTCCGCCTGTCTCTCGTTGGACAACTAAGGCCGTAACAAAAAACTTTAAATCGGTGCTGATTACCCGGCCATTTAAATTGTTCATCGCTTGAGGGACGTCGATTCCAAACGAAATTTCCTCCACGGTCCGACTAAACTCCGGACCAATAGGGTCCGGAAATTCATCCCCTATCATTTTCATACCCACGGAAAAGGCATGTCCCGCCCGAAGGGCCCGAGCCATCAAATCCAATGCTTCGGGCAATTGACGTTCAAATTCTTTAAAGCGACGCTTCCGCTTTCGTTTCATCTGAAGCAAAGGAAGACTCATGCCCAGAAGACTGAGACCCATGGCAGCAAACATCCCATAGTCTTGAAAAGTGGCGATCAGCAACCCTGCTCCTCCAAGCACCCCGGATAAAAGGAAAAACACGCCAACCGGCATTTGACTATTGGCCTGTTGGAGCAATCTTTCCAGCCCACTCAATGTTGTCATAGAACCCAACAATTTTTGAATCCATGGAATGTCGCTCATTTTCCGATTTCGAAGAATTCCGGGTGCTTCTTGTGTTTTTTGAAAATCGCCCGGTCTTCCTGATCCACCACGCAAGCGCCGCTTGAGATTCTTATTTTGGGGATTCAGATATTGGTGGTAACAGTAATAGGCTCCCTCCACAAACAGAATAATGGATAGAAATATTCCAATACTGATGGCCACGGTCATGATACGCCCTCCCCACTAGATGACGAATCAATAAGACGAACTATCCCACATACGGCCATCGTGAAATTGGGACAATTGGAATATCGGGGATTACACTTCATAAATTTTCTCGGGGTCGAAGATATTTGGATCACAAGAAATTCCTAACGCTTTAAACCTTTCGACAAATTTTGGCCGCACTCCAGTTGCTCTAAATTGCCCATGCACCTTCCGTTCTTCATCTAGTCCGGTTTGTTGAAACAAGAATATTTCCTGGAGAGTAATGGTTTCGCCTTCCATCCCCACAATTTCCGACAAACTGGTCATTTTCCGCGATCCATCCGACAAGCGAGTCATTTGGAGGATGACATCGATTGCGGAACTGACATAATGGCGAAGCGCCTTCGTAGCCAGATTCAACCCGGCCATGGCCACCAATGTCTCCACCCGCGTCAGGCAGTCGCGTGGGGTATTGGCATGAATTGTGGTCAGGGATCCATCATGCCCCGTATTCATGGCTTGCAGCATGTCGAGACATTCCCCGCTTCGCACCTCACCCATCACAATTCGATCCGGCCGCATTCGCAAACAATTTTTGACTAATTCCCGCTGACTCACCTCTCCCCGCCCTTCCACGTTGGGAGGGCGGGTTTCGAGCCGGACCACATGCTCTTGACGCAATTGTAATTCAGCTGAATCCTCAATCGTCACAATACGTTCGTCGGAGGGAATAAAACCTGATAGAATATTCAGAATGGTCGTTTTTCCGCAGCCCGTTCCACCCGAAATCAGGACATTCAGTCTAGCTTCGACAATTCCGCGAAGGAGCTCCGCAATTTCGGGAGTTAGAGAACGTTTGTTCACCAAATCCGAAATCTGTAACTTATCCTTGGAAAACTTTCGAATCGAAATGGAAGATCCATTCAGGGCCAACGGCGGAATAATGGCATTCACCCGAGAACCGTCTAACAAACGAGCATCCACCATTGGCGACGATTCATCGATTCGTCGTCCAACAGCCGACACAATTTTTTCAATAATTTTTCGGAGATGAGCTTCATCACGAAACTTTACATCCGTCAATTCCAGTTTTCCGGCCCGTTCCACATAAATTTGGTCGGCCCGATTGACCAGAATATCGTTCACGGATTGATCTTGCACTAACGGTTCAAGTGGGCCTAAACCCATGACTTCATGCTCAATGTCGGAAATCAGGCTTTCCCGCTCCTTCATACTGAGAGGGACGGATTCCTTCTCCAACATTTCCTGGACCAGCTTAGTCAGCTCGACTTTCAGAAGATCGTTATCCAGCTTCGCGACCACGGATAGATCCAGGCTATCAATCACCTGGCGATGAAGCCGTTCTTTCAATGGACCAAGGTTCAATACCCCAATGCCCGTCCCTGCACCCACTTCATCCCATTTTGTCTCGTACATAGACCGGCTTACCTCAACAACATGAAAAGAATAATATTATGCCCCTGACGGGGATGATTGGACACTTCGACTTTTAAAGGGATTCAACCACCCGGCGAATAATCCCTTGCTTGTGGATTTTGTCGCCTGCCCACCAAACGAACTGGCCAGATCCCGATAGGACTGAGCCACGGCCGACCGGGGAGCCACATCGATCAACGGCTTCCCGCTATTCACGGCTTGACTTGCTGAAGGATAATCGTTTGGGAGCAGCCAGAAGGCTTTTTGTTTTAAAATTTCTTCAGTCTCTTTCAACACGTCCTGTTCCGCCGATAAAAAACGATTCATTACTAACCGGATTTTTTCGGCAGGAAATCCGGATCCACGCAACAATTCTAAAATTCGCTTTGTTCGATGAACCACCGGGACCATTAAGGTAGACGTCACCAAGATTAACGTCGCAAGCTCCAGTGCTTTTTTTGTCGTCAAATCCAACACATGGCCACAATCAAGGATGACATAGTCGAAACTGGATTGAAGCAGTCGAAGGGTCGCTTCCACACAATCAGGACTTAATCGACCTGTGCTGAGATCGTCATACCCCGAAGGGAGCACTTGAATGCCCAGTTCCGTTTTGGTAAGGACACGAATGAGAAATGCTTGGTCTAGTCGGGACAAATCAGTCGCAATATCCCGAAAGCTATGGTTCGGTTGAAGATCGAGATACAAGGGAAGATCTCCCCCATGCTGATTGACATCCACCAGTGCGACCGACGGGTTGTTCGGCCCTTTTTTGATAGCGGCGGCCAAATTGACCGCGATACTGGTCGTTCCCACTCCACCTTTTCCCCCAAAAAAAGCAAGAACCTTTCCCGCCGCCCGTTGCCCGTCACCCTGACGAACCGGAGCCGCGGCTCGCTCCAAAAATCGCATAATTGCATCGCTCACTTCTTGCTTTTGGAGCGGTTGAGCTAAAAACTCTTTGGCGCCGGCCCGCATGGCTTCCAATAAAATATTTGACTCCAATCGTGCAGCGGTAAGGAATATCTCCATCCCTTTATTCAATTTCATCATCTCTCGAATAAGGGAGAACGTGTCCTCAGGATTCTCTTCAAGTTCCATAATCATGAGTGCAGGAACTCCGGGATCCTGACCGTCTTTGAGCCGCACACCGTCAATCTCCCGAATGAAGCCCTCAAGTGTCGCCTTACAGTCTGTTGACCGAATGGAAAGCTCAATGACCGGCATATCAGATGAGGCACCTGAGGAATCCGCGCCTACCCGTTTTGGCTTCCAAGTTTTATCCTTCATGTTAATATCCCTCCGAAGAGACCCCAATTGACGCATTGCCGCTTGATGAACCACCACCTGATGAGCCACCGCCGGAGCTACCCTTCAGCTTGAATGGGGAATACGGCGGACTTTGAAACATCAACTGATACCGAGCCAAACTCTGTTGCAGAGCCTGCGAATCGGCCTTTCCAGGTATGGGACCGAGATAGTTGGCGGCTGCGGGATTCACGATTTGATTCTCGAGTGCCTGTCGATATGACAGGCCATACTCTTCACTCAGATGAACGGGCTGAGGCGCCCACGGCAGGAGAACCTGATCGCTTTTCCCCATCGCTTGAGGACGCCGACCATTCTCTTCCGTCATGACTGGCCACACTCCACAGCCACCCATCCCCACCAGAATCAGGCCGATCAACCCGGCCATTGTCACAATTGATTGGCGTTGCATGCTCTGCTCCTTTTTCATCAAATTTCCTATGGGGCCAGATGCCCAAACATCCCCTCCATCCCACCTTTGCGAAACGGCATTCTCTGGGCCACACTGGGTGATCTAAGAGTGTAACCCTCGCCAGGCCTGGCAACATTTGGCTCCGGGAATGCCCCTTCCACATACCCCATCAGCATTAACTCAAAATCGTTAGGCTCCAGATAGTGATCAGTAGGTAAGGTCTGTTTCACCATGTCCAGAGGTTTCACCAAATGAGGGGTCACAATCACAATCAGTTCGGTCTCATTTTTTTGGAAGGAGGTGCTTCGGAATAAGGCACCCAAGATCGGAATATCACCTAGGAAAGGATACTTCGAGACCAATTCTTTAATATTCTCTTGGAGAAGTCCCGCAATGGCGAAACTTTGTCCATCGCCTAATTCCACGACCGTCTTGACTCGTCGGGTCGAAAGGGCCGGCACAAAAAACCCGTTTAACTGAACCCCATTCGCAAAATCTAATTCTGACACTTCCGGATTCACAATGACGGAGATGCGCTCCCCCGAAAGAACAGTTGGCGTAAATTTCAATCCCACCCCAAATTCCTTATATTTAATCGTCACCTGGCCGAGTTGCTGCGGAATAGGAACCGGATATTCTCCCCCAACCAGGAATTCTGCGGCTTGCCCGCTCTCGGCGATCAAGGTCGGTTCGGCCAATGTTTTTGACAGGCTATGCTCCTTCAGCAGATCTAAAAAGAGGGTCCATAAATCATCTCCAATTCCAAATCCTAGAATCAGGTTCGAGGCCAACGTTCGGACACTCGGAAACTCCAGGGTCGTAGTTTGTGATGATTGAGTATGTCCAATCGGTTCGAAGGCATCAACCGTGGATAATTTATTAATGAGTCCGATGGAAAAATCACGATGATTTTTCTGTTGCCGTTGAAAATTGACCCCTAGGCGCTTCATCAACCCACGCTGCATTTCCGCCACTTTCACTTCCATCATCACTTGTTGCACGCCACCGACCTGCACCAGATTAATGATCTTATTCGGAGCATAGGGCTCAGCCAGAGTCAGGGCTTTCGTCAAAGACTCCATATTGGAGACATTGCCGGTTAGGCTAATATGCTCATGACTATTCATCACTTGAAGACCCGGTTCATGCGGAAGCATAGTATGAAGCTGCTCTTTCAGACGAGTTACATCGGGAGAGACCCGGACCTGAAAAACATTGGACACCTGCCCATCCTGCCCCCATAGGGTTAATGTTGTCGTTCCAACCTCAAGCCCAGTTAGATAAATTTGCTTCGTGGAGAGCACAATTTGATCCGCCACTTTAGGATTGGCGACCGACGCACGCTTAAACGCGGTCTCCCGCTCCACAATTTTTGATTCTCCTACCGTCAGTCGGAGGCTTTGAGGCTCATTGAGATGAATCGCCTGAGTGGTGAGACCTTCCCCCAAGGCTCCCGTATAGCCACCAAGGACCAGGCCCAGGGCCATCAACATGCTCCTGAATGGAAAACCGTGAGTCTGATTCATATACTTGCCTTTCCTAACGATCATCGCGTCACTCTCGACGACCCTCTTAAAATTTCATCGTTTTGCGTTCTGTCCCTTGGATCACTTCGACCTGATTCTTCGGCGTTGCCACTTTTGCCCGAGGAGGAATGAGTTGGTGGGAACGCATCAAATCCTTAAAGTCTGCACCTTTTGTTTTCTTAAGCTCAGGATTCAGTGGACTCCGTAAGGCCAATCGTAACTTCCCACCATTTTCAGCCATGGCCAGCTTTTCAGCTTCCTCCAACGACACTTCCAGCGTAATAACTTTGACCGGAGTGGGCTTCTCTTCTCCCGCCGATCGCTCCATTTGCGTATCAATCGCCAACACCAGAGTATTTTCGAGTACCACTTTAGTCATTTCCTCTTTCCCACCACCACCCAAACTCTTCTTACCTCTTGGATCCTCAAATGTCGCCATCACATCCACCCGATCGCCTGGCTGCACAAAACCCGGAAGCCCAACCACTTCATTCACTTTCACAGCCATCGCCCGTTTATTGGGATCCATGACCGCAGACACTCCGCCAGTTTTCACATCAATAGGAGCTAACTTTGATTCCAAAATTGGCTCATTTTTTTTCAGATTTGTCAGCACCACCCGTCCTTTCAAGAAAGCCGGATCTTTAAAATGTCCTGTCGGTACTCCTTCTTCGGGATAGGTCATCATTCGAACCGTTTTTTCAGCGAGTGGCGTCCCCCAGGGGATATCGGCACTGGCCACCGCGACGCTCACACCCTCCACCACCACATCAGGGGCGTCGACTTCGATCATTCGTTGACCCTGCAGCCACCGATACACCATGACCGTCGTCATCAGGGCTATAATCATCGCAATTCCTAAAAATACGAATGGGCGTTTTTGTCCCATGAGACTTCCTCCCCCTTCTTAACCAAATCTAGACCGAAATTTTTATTTATGTCTATCAATCCTGATGACTCAACTTCTTTACCTCTGCATATCGGATGGTAAATGGCATTCTTAATAGACAACGAGAAGAATCATCTCCGATTGCTTATATTCAATTCGCATACCTAAGAAAATTCGCGAATTACAACACACCATAATAAAACAACGTCTGGGCAATCACGGTCCCCAGACCTAACACGAGGGCATACCGCAATTTTGGTTCCGCTGAAATTTTTCCACCTGAAACCGGAAGTGTCCGCGTAATTTTGAGGGTTGAAAGAAGAAGAAGCACTCGATCCCAGGCATGTCGCATGCCCCCCTGATTGAACAACAGCCCCAGGCTATACAGCCCACCCAACATGGCTGCAAAGGTAAACGCAAACACCACCTGGCCCGGTCCCAAGATTGTTCCAATGGCTCCAAGCAACTTCACGTCTCCCGCGCCCATCCCTCCTTTAATATAAAAAAGCATCAAGCAAACCAACCCCATGATCAGACCTCCGAGACTGAACAGGAATCCGTCCCAGCCATGGGCCCAACTCTGAACCCCAATTCCAAAAACTGCCAGAGAACCGGTCAGCCAATTGGGAATCCGGCCCTCCCGAACATCGGAAATAGCCGCTACCACTAACCCGACGGCTAATCCAAATAGAAGAAGAAAAGTGCTCATAATCAAAAGATCAGTGAAGAAAATTTTTCAACAAATCTGGGTGAAGCTAAAAGACGATGGCCCCGAGCACGATGTATCCCGAGTTCCAAATGCACTAACTGCATTCTGTTTCGGCGGATTGCCAGACTTTCTTAACACTTGTCCTCAAAAAATATCCATGAACGAGGGCGTCTTTGATTATTATTAGAAGGAGAGAAAGGATTGCGACCAACAGCTGGAGTCAAGTTAGGAGTACAACACCTTATGGGACTGTTGAATAATAGGGTCGTTGATTAAATTTTTTGCTAGACTGCACCACGCGCACGGTTGCTTCCCCCCTGTTACCCCTGGAGCTGGTCATGTCCCAAATAGAAATGGTTGATCTCGACAGTTTATTACCCTCCACTCATCCCTACCGCCGGTTTCAGGCCTATCTGCCCCATCCCACCGAGGCCTTGGCGGACGTGAACCAGCTCAAAGGGGCCGACGGCTATGGGGTCAAGCGGTTGTTTCGCTGTCTGCTGCTGCAATTCATAAAAGACCTCTCGGATCAGGACCTGGAACGGTATCTGGAAGAAAATTTGGCCGCCAAATGGTTTTGTGCGTTCACCTTGTCGGAGCCCACGCCCGACTACAGTCTGTTCACCCGTATCCGCACCTGCATTGGGCCCACTCAGCCCTCCCAGCTGTTTGCGACGATGCGCGAACAGCTCAAAGCGGCGGGGCTCATGAGTGAGGTCTTCACGTTTGTGGATGCCACGCATCTGATTGCGAAAGCCACGCTGTGGGAAGAACGGGACAAGGTGCGCCAACAGCAGATCGAGAAGCTGAACAATGAAGTGCTGCCGAAGGTGGCGGTGGATACGCAAGCCCGGATTGGCTGCAACGGCAAGAAGAAGTATTGGTACGGCTATAAAGAGCATGTCAGTGTCGATATGCAGTCTGGTCTGATCAACAAAGTGGCGACCACCCCGGCTAATCGTCCGGATGTCCAAGGCTTGCGCCATGTGTGTCCCACCCAAGGGGCCGTGTATGCGGATAAAGGCTATTGTACGGCCCCAGCCCATCAGGCCGCCGCCCAACGGCGCTGTCATCTCGCCGCGATCCAACGCAACAACATGAAGACGAAGAATCGAGATCGCGACCGGTGGTATACGCATTTGCGGTCTCCGTATGAACGGGTCTTTGCTCAGCGACCGAAGCGAGTGCGCTATCGAGGGATGGCGAAGAATCAATCCGCGGCCTTCTTGCAAGCCATGGCCTTTACCCTCAAGCGATTGCTGTCCTGGAGCCTTCACCGAGGAATGCCTGAGCGAAAGACCGGAACGAGGCCGCAGCGACAAAGAACGGTCTCGACGCACCACGGACGACCAAATAGAAGCCGCAGGCTTTAGGA
Organism: Nitrospira sp.; assembly: GCA_020430245.1. Classification (GTDB taxonomy): domain Bacteria; phylum Nitrospirota; class Nitrospiria; order Nitrospirales; family UBA8639; genus Nitrospira_E. The sequence goes on along the minus strand of JAGQKG010000036.1, from coordinate 1,492 downwards.
AAACGTGAGCTGGTTCATCCTCTCAGGCTTTCACAACACGGATGTGCCAGAAAATAGCCTCGTCGAATGGCCCACGCCCCATTCTTCAACAGTCCCCCTATGGTGAAAGACATGGGACTTTAGGTAATAAAGAATGCGGTATTCTGAAATATTTTTCACAGATCATCGAGAGGAACTTCATACGACCCTCTATTTCATGTGAATCTCCAAGAGCGAGTCCGTATTGGCCACATGCACGGCTATGGGCTCTCATTTCGAGATGGTGGCTCGACGACTGGCCAGAAATCCCAGCACCATTACCGCAGAGAAGGACTGCGGAAAATCTTATCATAGACTCACCCCTGTGTTGGCTGGGCCGCCAACACCGGAGCTGTCAAACATAGGTAGATCGCTTCCCCGCTCAAACCTGATGGGCAACCGGCCTTAAGCCAAATACGTCTGCGCGAAACCACACGCAACGTATTCGCAGGAACAGACTGGAGGTCGGTGACAACGAGAGCATCCGAAAGGGATCCCACGACACATCTCCCATTAAACCATTTATATACCTGTATCCATTGGGATCGATAAGCGGGAGGGCCATGATTGCAAATATGTTATGGCGATGAGGTCAAGGCCGACGGCGCCACGTCAGCTAGCAGATACCACCATGCGTTAATAATCCAGTAGGGATTGATGCCGGCCAGACTTTCATCGATCGCCGACACAGGTTTGGAGATTGAGGAGATAACACGGTTGATGGCAGTAAAGCCTCGCTGCGGCTGGCTGGCCACTCATGTGAGGCGCAAATGTGGCTTTTTCTGTGTAGCCAAACTTGCCAACAAGCGGGGCGTAACCTTCACTGCGGAGACCATTCGTGTTCTTAGAGGCTTTGCGCCAACTCTCCGGCACATGAGGACCATGGATAACGGAGCAGAATTTGCGCCGTTCTAACACTTGGATACCGCCTTTGGGATCAAGATAAACATTTCGCTCCCTATATAGCGTGGGGGCATGGCACAAATAAAAATAGGGTCTTCGCGTAATCGAGTGGGTAAATTCATATCTCCTTGAGCATGCAGGTCAGGATTTTTAGCCGAAGGTACTCTTCATCCCTCAGGCCGTATGCTCTCCGCTGGATGACCCGGATCTTATTATTCAGTCCTTCCACGAACCCGAGTGAGACCTTGTTCTCTGGCCTGGTGTAGGCTGCAATGCCATCCCAGTGTCGCTCAATCATCTCGGCAAACTTCTCATAGGGTTCAAGCCGCTGCCACTTCAATGATTCTTTCCAGTGATCAAAGAACCGCCGCGCCCACCCCTCAGTCTGGTAGCTCCAGAGTTGCCCGAAGGTCTCCTTCAGCAGGTACGCGGTCTGCAGACGTTTATTGGCCCCCAGGAGCTTCTTCAGGGCTTTTCGCCCATCCAGCGTCAGATTCTCTCGGTTCGAGAGCAGCGTGTACTTCTGTCCCTTGATGTACGAACGGTCTTTCCCGGCAAGCCGTCCATATTC
>JAGQKG010000369.1 GCA_020430245.1 Nitrospira sp. | reverse complement strand
GCTATTACCGACCAAAAAACAAGCCGAATTTTGATGAGGAAGAAGACATTACGTCTCCGTGGTAATAGCGGAGTTGCAGAATGTAGGAGCCGGGTTTCATCCCGGTAGCCGCGGTACTTTTCTTTTGGGAAAATGACCCAAAACCATTGATGACCCGTCCCGCTGCATTAGAATAGTTGGGGGCAAACTAAGGGAGGGCAGTTTAACTCACTGTGCTCAAACAGAACCCAACGGTTTTATAAAAGTCTCAACTGTTGGGCCGGACGGCAGGCGTTGGTCTATATGGAGTGGCTTCATGCACCCAAGAAGACTTTGGAAAGAAATTAATTGGAATAGCTATTAACTAGCAGTCCTTTGGGACATGCAAGCGCAAAATTGGTGGCGATGTCATTGTCCCTTGAGGCGAGGGCACCGCAGAGTGTTCCGTAAATCAAATATTGGATATCGTGAATGTCGTGTTCGGTGCGTTTTGGAATGTTGGAAAGCTCAGTTAACCCGTAACGCCCGATGTAGTCGAGGGAAAAGAGGAGGTGGGCCTGAACCCAACGGAAGATGGCCCAGGAAGAATCGATGAAGGAAGCATGGGGGAAACCTTCAGGCTTGATACTTTGGTAGACGTTTCTGACCACTCCGGTATCGACGCAAGCCTGCCGCTTGAGATCCTCACAAACCGATTTGAGTGCACGCCTCGGACAGGTTTTGAGAGTAGGACACCAAGAGGACACGCCGGTTGCAACCTCGTGAAACGTTTTTACCTCACGGTCGACTTCGCGCCGCCATTGGGCAAGAGCTGTCTCTTCGTCCTGTGAATGCGAAAAGGTTCGGCTTGTGAGGCGAGGATTGAAGCGAAATGTGAATCCCAAGCGGTGTTCAAGAACGGGTGATGCAGCCCGTCGATTCTCGATCTCGTATCGGAAGAGTGGGCCAGTTCGGGGGATCAACTCGACCGGGTTGTCTCTAGCTGGAAGTTTGGCAAAGCAGGCGTCTCGCTCGGCCTTGTGAGCCGTAAATAGCTCGTATAGGAGGGTCTCAGTGAAGAGAACGGTGTAGTTGTTGCAGAGATGCCGCACCTCTTCACCGGATGCTCCCTGAAGGTAGCTCTTGTCGAGCACGATCTCCAAGACAGCCTCCTGGGTGCCGAAGGCCCTTAAATCCGTGCGATGGTCGCTGGGACGTTGTGCGACTTCTCAGAACAGCGTTTACAGCCACGCGAATGACCCGCTTGTACTGCGGCTTCCACACTTCTGTATGTAACCCAATTGGCATCGACGGAAGTTGAGGCGGTTATGTAGGAGCACCCAGACAGGTGGAAAGGTCGTGGTCCATGAGGCTCGGTTGGATTGTAGGTGGCAGCCATAACTTGGACGTTGTGGATTTTTTCCATCATGAGAATTCTCCCTGAATAGCTAAATTATGGATAGATGCACCAAAATAGGTTGAAAAATTTTAATCTGAAAAGATCCCTTATCGAATTACATAATTTTTGTCAATTATTTACGAGTCTTTTAATATGTTGATTTTTGATATAGAAAAAAATAGGCAGGCTCCTAAGGAAGGGAATTATGAAATCTGGGATTTTTGGGATTCGAGTTCGGCGCTGAGGTCGCCCCATTTGTGGGTGAGGCGGTCGAGTTCGTGCCCCCATTGGTCACGTTCTTGATGCAGGGCATTCCAGCGGGCATAGTCCTGGTATGTGGCGGGATTGGCCAATTCCGCATCGCGGTCTTTGATGCGGGTTTCCAGGTCGGCAATGTCTTGTTCCGCTTTTGCCACCTGTTTTTCCAACCGGGCGATACTCTTGCTTAAATCGCGTCGTGAAGAGGGTTGGGCGGCTTCGGGCTGTGGCGCAGGGGGTGTCCCATTGCTTGGCGTCGAGGGTTCTTTGGATTTCTTCGCTTTTTTATCTAACTTTTTGAGTTGTACGGTTTCAGGCGGACTCTCTTGTTCGAGTTCCTTTGACCGTTTCCATAAATAATATTCATAATCTCCGATGTAATCTCGAGCCTGCCCCTCATCGATTTCCACGACGCGCGTCGCGACGCGCATGAGAAATGTCGGA
>JAGQKG010000368.1 GCA_020430245.1 Nitrospira sp. | reverse complement strand
TCTTGATACCCTCACCGAATGTGGCAACAATTTTTTTTACTATCTTTACCATCACGTATTCTTCTTTCTTTTCACGAAATCACCACAAATAAGTTACACACACGATTCAACATCTTCAGGGGTCAGCCCAATCCGACAACCATTGCTTCCCTATCACACAACTCCTGGATCCTTGTGGGATTGTTCCTGCTTTCAGGAGGCCACGGAGGGTTTGCACAAAAAAATCGTGTAAGCCCCGCTTTCACTTCCGAGGAGTCTGTGGCCCCGGAAAGAAGAGGTCTTACACGATACACTTGACGGTATCACAAGGTTTTTATTCTGACAAGCTGGCTTATAACAGTCCGACCTGTTCTCTATTTCTCCTGTGATCCCGCCTTTGATTGCTGAACACCAACCAAGTCACTCGGCCGAAATACGAACCCCGAGAGTTGACTTCATCCCGTCCCCTCGCATACACCCATTAGCCTTTTGGGATGGCATCGGAAATTCACCGCACCAACCCCAAATGCTTTATCGGTGTAACAACGTCGAAACTTTAGCCGAACGGAACAAAACCAGTCGGAGGTATTGCTGCAAAAAAACAGGCGGCGAAGAGGTAAGGAGAAAAATGAACAAGAAAATTGTTCATGCCGTCCGGATCACTGGGGGGCGGAAAGTTCATCCTGGGCGACATGGCCACGCATGGACTTCTCCGTGATGTTATCCTGGATTTCTCTGGCAATGACGCGTGCCAATATCTCAGCTGGTAGGGCACCCATGGGGAGCCCGTTCGTCTCCGCAAAAAATGGATCATCCGGCGAGGCTGAGCGGTGGATATTGATCAACACCATGGCTGGCTGAATGGTGTTGTCCTGCTCCCCTACTATGATGGACTGCTCTTTGGGGACCACCCGGGTTCGCGTCGCCCAATCCCGATCAGGAATGTCGGCAAACGCGACGTTCCAGACTTTGCCATTAAGCAGACTCCTCACCGCCTTCGGAGTCTGTTCCTGAAAGTACGGCTCTCGCACAATTTTTTGTAGGGCTTCACGCACCCGAATGTCATACAACTTGGTAGTGGAATCGGGTTGTGCCGGGGAAATCCGTGTGGTGGAACCGGTTTCATAATAGGATTGTCCTTCCAAACTGCGATACCGGTCGATGGTCGTTAAATAGGTACGAAACAATTCTTGAAGCAGGTGTTCACGTTCCTCTCCCGACATTTTTGCAATCTCATGATTGGTCTTAATCGGGGCTCGTTTGAAGTCGCTGGGGAGCACCTTCGCTTGACGTTTCGGCGTCGTGTCGCTTTTGCTTACCACCCATTGAAATTCTCTCGCCAGGACGGGCACCAGTTGATCCGGATCATTCAGGTAGCCCTTTTCCTCGAGTGCGGATGCGCTGATAAGAAGGTTCACCCGATTCGGCTGTGCGGTGCGGGCCACCAGCAATAAAAATTCTTTGCCGTCCCGGTTCACGACCTTCGGCTCAATGATGACTTTTTGGAGAGCATCTTTGGTCAAAGCTTCATCAAATCTAATGTACTCAGTCCGGTGTTCCATCATATAGTTGAACGCCTTGACAACAGTCCGGAGCGCCGCATCGCCTTTGGCTTGTACCGGTGTACCTTCTTTGTCCGGCCCCACTCCCTCGGATAGATAAACCTGAAACGGCGCACCTGCAATGGCATGCCCGACAGATTGTTCGGTTCCGGTATCCGAAACCACATGGTGCTCTTCAGAACCTTTATGGCTGCCCATGGCCAAAGGAACGACCGCTCCCATCCACACGAATCCCAGGATGACCCCTCCAAGGCTGTTTGCCCAGAATCTCTTGCTGGCATGGGATCCGATCCGTTGGCCAGATCGTAGATCAGATAAAAGCTCTTGCCCTGCGTTTGCTGTCGGGTATGGCTGTGAATTGAGGGGGGTTCTAAAAAGTACGTAATGGGAATTCACTGCTTTTCCTCCCTTTGTGATGTCTCCACTGTAATGACAGACCGAGCTCCAATTGATACTTTACACCCTCATGATGAGATTACGCTTTTCTCCCGTTCCACGGATCCTAGAGTCCCGGAGTCCCGTTACATTTTATTGGTTCGGCAGGAGGAGACCTATTTTGCGTTG
>JAGQKG010000367.1 GCA_020430245.1 Nitrospira sp. | reverse complement strand
CCGGAGGTCGTATCAGTCACCAATGGTCATGCCGTGATGCGGTTACAATTGTCCGAGTCCACAATCAGACAATTCGGACCGTATCTCCGGGGCTGTGCTGAACGGATATGCCACACCACAAAGGCGACGGTTGCAGAAGTCCCGGCCCGCATGTTTGGAAAACGGGCTGCCACGATCCAGGATCGGAGCTGTATCGCCGAGGGTGCCCCCTATTGCGAATGGGCCTTTACCTGGGACCCCGAGCAGCGGACCATGCGGGGATGGATTTTGGGAGGAATCGCCTTGGGGCTGGTCATCATGGCAACCTTGAGCGTTGTTGCTCCCGATCAGCCCTGGTGGATGAGTGCCGGACTGTCCCTGGTCCCCTTGCTCATCCTTCCCTTGGCAAAACGGCTTTGGGATGATCGGCTAGAGCTTCAAGAGCGCGGGAAAATCATTCAAGAACAATTGGAGTCGGCTGAACAACGGCACGAAGAATTGCGGGAGGCCTATCTCGCGCAAGAGCATACCTTGATCGAAATCCGACGACGCGTCGATGAATTGACCATGTTGCATCAACTCACCCTCCATATCGGCTCAACCCTCGACCGGGAAACTATTATTGAGTCAGGACTCAAGGCCATTGTGGGGTCACTCTCCTTTGACCATGCCTGGGCAGCGGTATGGTCCGCACCGCATCAACTCTTTCACAAGATTCAATCAGAAGGCATGTCGGCACAGTGGGCAACTTTGTTTCAAGATGCCCACATTCCCTCAGCCCCACAGGACCTACTTCACAGAACACTCCACACAAAAGAATCCATCGCCATCGAGGACATCACGGATATTTTGAGTCAGTGCCACCCCACCACTCAACAGATGTTGGCGGCGGCCGGGACGAAAAGCGGATTCTCGCTTCCCCTGGTTAGTCAGAATCAACCTCTTGGTGTGCTGATCGTCGGGAGTACACACCAGAAACCCATCCCCATCGCGGAACAAAACTTATTGTCCACGGTCGCGCACGAAATTGCGATTGCCCTTGATATGGCCTTGGCGTATGACGAGATTGAATCCTTGAATATCGGACTGGAAACCAAAGTGCAGGAGCGAACACTGGCATTACAACAGGCCAACACCGACTTGGAAGCCGCCAATCACCGGCTCAAGGAACTTGACCGGATGAAATCCCAATTCCTCTCGCATTGCTCTCATGAATTGCGCACACCCTTAACCTCGATTAAAGGATTCACGGAAAATCTGCTTCATGGAATGGTGGGACCACTCGCCGAACGCCAACACCTCTACCTCACCAGAATCAGTGCGAACGCCAATCGACTTACCCGTATGATTGCCGACCTCCTCGACTTGTCGCGCATTGAGGCAGGGACCGTTCGATTAGCCCATGCATCTGTGTCACTGTCCGAACTCCTTGAAAATGTCACGCAGGAATTGCTGCCGCTCACCCAGACCAAGGCCCAACACTTAACGGTTGAAATCACAGAAGACCACTTGACTGTCTGGGGCGACCAGGACCGCCTCCACCAAATCGTGATCAATCTCGTCCACAACGCCCATAAATTTTCGCCCCAAGAGGGACGTATCCTGGTTAGGGCTTCTTCCGCTCCTCCGGGTCACATCCTCCTCACGATCTCCGATACCGGTCCGGGGATTCCTCAGGAAGCGCAAGCCAGCCTCTTTCAGCCATTCTTCCAGGCTCACCGGATGCCAGAAATCGGCACGCAGGGCTTGGGATTGGGACTCTCTATTGTGAAACAATTGGTCGAACTGCATGGTGGGACGATCTCTGTGGAAAGTCAGCTTCAAGAGGGTGCCACGTTTCACCTTCGCCTTCCGGCAGTCTGCCCTTCAACGCTCTCACCCTCCGCCCAAGCCTTCCATGAACCTCCGATCTAAGAAGGGGCTGTTGAAAAAAGCCGCCAGCGGCGTTCTCGCCATTTTTCCGTGCTCACGTACTGGAAGTACGCTCTGCGCGCAAAAATGGCTGCGGCCTTGCTGGACGAACTTTTTTGAACCGCCCCGAGGCCTCTGATATCCAACGTGGCTGTGGGCATTAGGCGCTTGGGAAAGATTGTTATTCAACACTCCCAGAATATATTGACGAATGGTT
>JAGQKG010000366.1 GCA_020430245.1 Nitrospira sp. | reverse complement strand
AACCAGACAAGGCACGCACCCGAGTGAAATAGCGGGCCAAGTCGCCATGAAAGTTATACGCTTATGCCTCAGGCCCTCCCCGTCATTCCTGGCCCACAGGTCGTTCCCTCCGCCGTCTGTTTTCGATGCGACGTGTGCTGTCGTTTTCCCGAACAAGACAGTATCCTCAGACCGTACTTTACTGAAGGAGAAATTCGACAGGCGGTCACACACGGCATCTCTCCCTCTTCCTTTCCTGATCATCGGGGCAGTCAGATTGAGGTCGTCCGACATCCCAAGGGGGAAGGATTTCTCTGCCCGGCATTTGATCCCGTCACACAACACTGTCGCATTTATGAAACTCGTCCTCTGGATTGCCAATTGTATCCCTTCGCGCTCATGTGGAATGCCCAACACGAGAAGGTCGTGCTTGGTTGGGATACGTTGTGCCCGTTTCTTCTCGAGCAAGCCGGGGAAGAAAACCCTCTCAGGAGAGCTGGCCTAGAACCTTCGGAACTGACCCTTCCAAAGGCGTTCATGGAACAGGCCCAAAGAGTTGCGAACTATCTGGAATCTGATCACGTTCTAAATTGCCTTGCCATTCATCCTCGATTAGTGACTCCGTTTCAACCGGACGTCGTCGTGTTGCACACCCTCGACCGCCTGACCGCAACTCTTCGCTCCTCCAATTCGCACGACATGCGGTGAGGGCCAGGGACTCGCTCTTTCCCCATAGATCCTTCATCCCGTATAACTATCTTTCATGTCCATTCATCTCAGTCCCTTGACCATCAATGATCAGTCGCGGCTGAATCAGGCCATTGCCTCCGCAGATATCGGGAAGAAAACCTCCTTGAGTACCTGGTCATTTGCATCGCACTATATCTGGAAGGATCTGTTTACTTTTTCCTGGACGGACATTGACGGCTGGCTGTGCCTCTTCGCGGAATATTCCGATGGGATATTTATGCCTCTGCCCCCTGTCGGACCTTTGTCAGACATCCGATCCTCTTCGGGCAGACCTCTCAGAAACGTGCTGAATCAGGTGTTCGCGTTTATGGAGATCCGGAATCGTGGATCCAACATCACACGAATTGAAAACATTCCCGCTGATTTAAAAGAAGAAATTCAACAATGGGGATACACCCTCATACCAAAGGACCCCGATTACCTCTATCGCACAGCCGATCTTATCCAACTGAAAGGGAATCCGTACAAATCCCAACGGGCTGCGTGCAATCGATTTATTCGCACACACCGCATACGGATTGCCCCCTACCAGATCATGGATCGTGATGAGTGTTTCGCCCTTTTTCACCGTTGGGTACATCAAAAGGAAAATATTCCTGTTTCCCGATTAGAACCTAACGAAGATGTGGCTCGCCTGATGCTTCGAGATGCCGCCAATGCCCATCGGGTGGCCCTCCAGGAATATCGTGAACTCTGTCTCACCGGGCGAATCGTGTGGGTGGATGGAGCTGTCAAAGCATATACGTTCGGGTTCCCACGTTCCCCTGAGGTGTTTTGCGTCTTGCTGGAGGTGGCAGATCGATCAGTCTACGGATTAGCCCAGTATCTTTTCCGTGAATTCTGTCGCGAGTTTCAGACATATTCATTGATCAATGCAATGGATGACTCAGGGCTGGCGAGTTTAGCAAAGACAAAACTGGCCTATCATCCCTGTCAATTAGTGGCTAACTACATCGCACAGCCCTACTGAGTGAACGGGTTCTCTCCCTTTGGAATCCCATCGATATCTCCTGCAGGTTGTCCTCTCTGAAATGACACCCGTATAATGCCTCCCTAGTCGTCCATGTGTTTCGCTGTTCCATTCCTAAATTTGGATTGATGAGTATGAAGGGTCTTGAATTCGGTATTGAACAATTCCGGATAACCGAGGAGCCGTTCTATCAAGAAGTGAACGGGGAAATTGATCTGTTCACCGTGGGTGCCAAAAACAAAATACCAGTGATGTTGAAAGGCCCCACTGGATGCGGGAAAACCCGGTTTGTCCAGCATATGGCACATCGACTCAATCGGCCGCTGATTACCGTCGCGTGTCATGAAGATCTGACCGCCTCCGATTTGATCGGACGCTACCTGTTGAAAGGGGAAGAAACCGTATGGGTGGATGGCCCGCTCACCCTGGGAG
>JAGQKG010000365.1 GCA_020430245.1 Nitrospira sp. | reverse complement strand
CAACGCACATTCCGGATTGGAATGAACCTCAATCAACAGGCCGTCGGCTCCAGCCGCAATTGCGGCTTTGGCCATAGGTGCCACAAGTTTCCAATTGCCCGTTGCATGACTCGGATCCACAATGACCGGCAAGTGAGTCATTTCTTTCAAGGTAGGCACTGCGCTCAAATCAAGCGTATTGCGATATTGAGTTTCAAAGGTGCGAATCCCCCGTTCGCACAGCATCACATTCCGATTGCCACGGGACATAATATATTCCGCGGATAAGAGCAATTCTTTTATCGTGGCCGACAGCCCACGTTTCAACAAGACGGGTTTGTCATAGGCGCCGACCTCTTTTAAGAGTTCAAAATTTTGCATATTCCTTGCGCCTATTTGAATTACATCCGCTTTTTCCAAAAAATGCCCGAGATCACGGGCATCCAGAATTTCACTCACCACGGGAAGGCCGGTTTGTCGCCTGGCTTCAGCCAAAAACTCCAATCCTTCCTGCCCCAATCCCTGAAAGGAATAGGGCGATGTACGAGGCTTATACGCGCCGCCACGCAAAATGGTGGCGCCGGCCTTGGCCACTTCTTGAGCGATGCCCACCGTAATCTCTAATTTCTCCACCGCACAGGGACCGGCCATAATCACGATCCGGCTTCCCCCCACCTTCTCGCCGGCCACCTCGATAACGGAATCGTGTTTTTGAAATTCACGGCTCACTAACTTCCAAGGAGCCAGGATTGGAGTCACACTTTCCACGCCGGGGAACACGCTCAGAGGTTGTCCCTGCAGCACCCGGTCATCGCCGAGCACCGCCACAATCGTCCGTTCTTTCCCCTTGGTGATTTGGGTAGTCATCCCTAACGAACGAAGACGATCAACCAGATGATCAATATCCTGTTCGGTGGCTTCAGGTTTCAAGACAATTACCATAAAATGAATAGAACCCTTGCGCTATGACATCGTGGAAAGCACTCGGGCCAGCGACTCAAGAAAACGACGATTTTCAGTCGGTTGACCAATGGTCACTCGGAGCATGGTCCCACGAATATGCCGAACGATGACGCCTTCCCGAAGCAGCGCGTCATATGCACACTTTCCATCAATACCGACATTGAAATACAAAAAGTTGGCTTGACTGGGAACGGGCTCTAAGCCCATGGTGTTCAGCCTTTCTACCAGAAACGTCATTTCGGCTTCATTCATGGCCCGGCTTTTGGCCACATGGTCGTCATCGGAAAGAGCTGCCCGTGCGGCTTCTTGAGCTAAACTGTTCACGTTGAAGGGGGGACGAACCCGATTCACATAGCCGGCAATTTCTTTGGTTGTGCACCCATATCCCACGCGCAATCCTGCCAGTCCATAAATTTTTGAAAACGTCCGTAGGACCACAACCGGCCGCCCGTCACGAACATACTGCAGGCTGTCCGGAAAATCGGGATGTCGCACGTACTCATAGTACGCCTCATCAAATACGACAACCACATGATCGGGAAGTCGGGAGAGAAATCCATCTATTTCCCGTGCCGTCAGCATAGTGCCCGTGGGGTTATTCGGGTTGCAGAGAAAAAAGAGCCTTGTGCGATCCGTAACCGCATCAACCATGGCCGCCACATCATGGACCCAATTTTTTAAAGGTACTTCTACCGGCACACCATGCCCTCCCAACACCGATAGCTTGTACATCACAAACGTCAGATCGGCCATCACCGCTTCATCCCCAGGGGAGAGAAACGCACGGACTAAGAGACTGATGATTTCATCTGACCCATTGCCCACCAGAACCTGATCATCAGGAATCTTCCAACGATCAGCCAACGCTTGTCGAAGGTAGTGGGCACCACCATCCGGATAGCGGTGAAGCGACGCTGAAGCCCCCGCTAGAACCTGCAGAGCATTCGGCGATGGCCCCCAAGGGTTTTCATTGGAGGCCAGCTTAATGGCCTGAGTAATTCCCAGTTCCCGCTCCAATTCGTCTAAGGGTTTTCCTGGTGAATAGGGGGTTAACGAGGCAATTGTGGGATGAACACGTAATGGCATGAATTTACATTCTTTCTCTTGTGCACAAGAAGAAACAATCAAGAAAAAACATTCTACCGGCTACCGGGGATAATCTCCCGATCTCAATCCCCCATAGGCATACGGGAAACGTCAGACCC
>JAGQKG010000364.1 GCA_020430245.1 Nitrospira sp. | reverse complement strand
TTTTCATTTGCCCTTTCCAAAGAACAGCTTTCATCAAGGTTTCTCGAACAAATCGCCCTCACGGTTTCCGAAGTGAACGACTGCCGGTATTGCCTGGCCGCGCACTCAGCCATCGGCCGAACGGTCGGTCTCAGTGAAGAGGCCATTAGTGACAGCCGGCGCGGTGAGTCACCGGATGCCAAAGAAGCCGCGGGTCTGGAGTTCACGCGGCAGGTTGTGTCGAACCGCGGGCAGGTAACGGACGGAGAGGTTGCCAAACTCCGCAAGGCCGGGTTCACGGATGGGGAGATTACGGAGATTCTGGCCAATATCGCCTTGACCCTGTTCACCAATTATTTCAACCACGTGGCCGGGACCGAAGTGGATTTCCCTGCGGCTTCCGAACTGGAAGCCAGAGTCTAAAGCAGGACAGGTCCTCATTAGAGCCGTTTTAACGCAACCATTATTTTGTGAAAGGAGAAAAACCATGAGCACACAAACCGCCATCAATCTTCAAGACAGACTGGAAGACCTGTTTTCGTACATCCGGGAAGGCCGCATCCTGGATGCCATCAAGGAATTTTACTCTGAAGATGCGGCCATGCAGGAAAACGATCAACTACCGACAGTCGGGCGCAAAGCCAATTTGGAACGGGAGAAACAATTTCTGAATACCGTAAAGGAGTGGAAGCGTTTTGATGTGACGGCCAAAGGCGCCGGTGACGACGTCACGTTTTATGAAACGGTCATGGATTGGGTAGCCACCGATGGCACTCCGGTTCATGTGGAGCAGATCGTGGTTGCCAAATGGCGGGACGGCAGGATCATCCACGAACGGTATTACCATAACCCGTAAAAACTTTCAGGATCTCCCTCGGCCTCTCCTTTTTGAAGTTGGGGAACGCCGGACCAACAAGTAATTCACCTATCTCCGTTTTGATGAAAGGAACCTATTCATGAGTACAGCCACAATACAGGAAAGGACCACCAGGACATCTCAGGCTAACCCTCTCCCGAAAACAATGAAAGCGGTGGTGTTGCATCGGTTCGGCAATCCCGATGTATTGCAATTTGAGGAGATCGACACACCTCAGCCTAAACCCGGTTATATCGTGATCAAAATCCTGGCAGCAGGTCTGAATCGGCTTGACCACTTTCTCCGCGAAGGGTCGGTCATGCCCAACCTTCCACTCCCGCATATCCTCGGAGTGGATGCCGTCGGTGAAGTTGTGGCGTTGGGTGAAGGCGTGACCAATGTGCAGATAGGAGAGCGTGTGATTCCTGCTGCAGGTTTTACGCTAAATGAAAAGGATGACAAGAACCGCCCGTTGGCCGGTTCCCCGAGCTTTGTTGTGCCCGGCGTGCACATCCGGGGATCCTACGCTCAATACATGGAAGTTCCGGCTCGGTGGACGGTGAAAGATGATACGGGACTTTCGCCGGCAGAAGCCGCCACTCTTCCGGTTGTGCTCGGAACGTCCGTGCGGGCCGTGAAGCAAGTTGGTGAGGTCAAAGCCGGGAATAAAGTGTTGGTGACGGCCGGGGCATCCGGATCGGGAAGTATGCACATTCAAATAGCCAAAGCGTTGGGCGCCCAGGTCGCCGCCACGGTGCGGGATGGTGTGAAAGGCGATTTTGTGAAAACTCTTGGGGCTGATCTGGTGATCAACACCCGGAAAGAAGATGTCGTGGAGCGGGTTAAGGCCTGGTCCGGCGGCCAAGGGGCCGATGTGGCTATCGACAATGTGGGCGGAAGCGAACTTGCGAAAACCATTGAGGCGGTTCGTCCGTTCGGCCTTGTTGTGGCGTACGGGTTTACGGCCGGTGCGGAGGCAACGATTAACGTGCGGAATTTCTTTTTCACGCAGAAACAGCTTCGGGGCACGATCTTCGCGGACCCTGAAGATCTGCGCTGGGGACTGGAACAGGTCAGGACAGGCCGGATCAAAGCTGCATTGGATCGAATATTCCCGCTCAACAGGGCAGCAGAAGCTCATCGGTTATTGGCGGACAATCAGGTGAAAGGTAACTTCGTGCTTCTGCCCTGGGAGGAGTGACCCTATCATGAATACCCAATGTGGGAGTGTTGAATAATAAAAATTTTCAAGGGCAAATTTGCCCAGGATGAGATTACTCATCAAAGGCTCCGGGTCGGGTCAAAAAAGTCCGTCCAGCA
>JAGQKG010000363.1 GCA_020430245.1 Nitrospira sp. | reverse complement strand
TGCGCGTGCGAGCGTCTCGGCATAATGCTGGCCCAGACCTGAAGCAGCCCCTGTGACGATCGCATTCTTCCCTTCAAGCGTGAACAACGATTTCAGAAACGGCATCTGGCACCTCGTTGCGCGTCGAATAATAAGCGGTTGAAAGATATTTTGTTTCCATACCCGTGAGGAATGAAATGAGGTCAGGCTAATTTCCTAACAATAAAATGTCAACGGTGCCGGGTTGGGATGCAGGTCTTCAAAGGCGACCGAGGGCTACTTGTTATTGTGCGTTTTAAAGAGCTCAACCTTTGTTTGCAGCAAAGACGCCAAATCATTTTTACCCAGATCGGCCACATTCAATTGGGTTGATACAGGTAACGAAGGGACGGACAAAACTCGTCAGGCTCAGGCAAGGCCCGCTCCTTGATTTGAGCGTTAGCCGGTTTGGCTGCTCTGCCGGTGGGTGGGTATTCAATAGGGCAGGGGACAGGTCAAATAAGAAGATTGTGGACGGGCATGGGGTGGTACAGATGAAAGAAGCTGAATGGGATGGGAAGCAACAATACGGCATTCGTTCTGCGATGAGAACGCGCAAGGAACCATATCCATGGCTGTTGGGTATGAATAGGGAAGTGCTTGCGACTGCCCAGTAGTTCTCGAACGAGGACCTGCCATCGGACGAGCCCGGTTTATTAGAGCAGTGGGTTGCGAGGAGAGAGGGTGGGAAATCGGCTGAAGTCACGATCTGCTGTCCACAACTCTTGAATGCCATGATGTCGGCAAAGCGCCGCGATGCGGGCATCATGGACGAGAGGACCTTGAACTTTTCCCTCCATTACTACCTGCCGTAATATTTGCCAATAGTTAGTCGTTTCTGAAAGGAGTAAGGCTTTGGGGGATTCTAACCACGCATCGACTTGCTCACAGGCAACCTGGAGGGGCGTGGGTGGTTTGAAGATTCGCGGATGAGTCACAATCGCCAGAAATTCATGCAGGCATGGCCAGGGAATGGCCCAGGGTTTGGCCCCTTCCGCTAAGCGTGCTAGATGGTCGTAAGCCGGGTGATGCCATGGAGAATCTTCTCGATGGGCATACACTAAGATATTTGTGTCAACCGCAATCACCCTCCGCGACCTTCGTACGCGCGTTCCCGGAGGTTTTCCCAAGACGCCCCTTCCATGCCTGGCTGAAGACCTTCTCCTTTAAAGGTCGCCTTACGAAGGCGAAACCCCCCCGAACGCTGATGCTCACTTATGACACGCCGTAACCCTTCCTCAATCAAGGCCTTTACTGTGGTTCGATGATTGGCGGCCAGCTTTTTAGCTTCATCTAAAAGTGATTGAGGAATATCGACAGTTGTCTTCATATGTGTAGATGTATCATCTGATATGGGTTTATGTCAAAACGAAGAATTTAAAGGGATAGCCGTGGATAAACCCCCTGACGGCGAACATGATTGTAACTCTTATGAGTAAAAGAGGCATATGCCTTTTTCCGCCTGGTGGTTGTCAGCTGTTTTTAGATTTTGAGGTTTTGAACTTTTTCCCGGGCTTCTGGAAGGGAAAGTGGGGGTGTACGGAGAAGCTGTTTGGCACGGGAAGAGATCATGGTGAGGTTTTTGGGGCGAACCAATCCGGATTCTTCGATGGTTCCCTTTTGAATATTCGATGTCTGCGTGATCTCAAAGTGCTGGAGCAATCCCATCCCCAAGTCCCACCGATTCAGGCTTTCAGGGCCTCCGAGGTGCAGGATTCCTGGGACATTCTTGGTGGCGACTTCCAGTAACACTTCGGCAAGATTTTCCACCCAGATGGGGCAACGAAGTTCGTCGACGAATAAACGATATCGTTCGCCGGTTTTTGTGGCCTCGATTAAGCGCACCGTTTGGCGGTCCGGCGTGCGCAGATCATAGAGCAATGAAGTGCGGACGATGGTGGCCTTCGGATTCAGGGAGCGGATGAGTGCTTCAGCCTGGGCTTTGGCATGGCCATAGGGGTTGATGGGGTTCGTGGGGCTTTCTTCGGTGTAGGGCGCTGAAGTTCCATCAAAGACCTGATCGGTCGAGAGGTGAATGAAGCGAATGTTTCGTTCCGTTGATTGCATGGCGAGGAGTCCTGCTGCAGGGACGATCGTTTCAATTCCTTTTCCCTGCTCCGAGCAGGCGGCGTGGATAATGACG
>JAGQKG010000362.1 GCA_020430245.1 Nitrospira sp. | reverse complement strand
TTTCATCAACTCGCTTCAAACCTGGGGACGCAATTGATTCGCATGGGTGTGCGGGCCGTGGTAGCGGCCGGTTGGGCAGTGGACGACCTTGCCGCCAAAACCTTCGCTAAGAAATTCTATGAAGAGATGTTCCAAAATCGAACGTTCGGTGATGCGGTACGGCTGGCGCGTGAGGAGATTTTCCTTCGCCAGGGAGGATCCAATACGTGGGGTGCGTATCAATGTTATGGGGATCCGGATTTTTCGCTACACATCGGAGCGAAAAGCATGGGTAGACAACGCCGGATGGTGGCTCCCGTCGAATTGCGAGTGGAATTGTACAATCTGGTTCAAGAAGCGAAAACAGCCGAGCCGAAGGATGAAGTCCGGTTGAGACGCCGATTGCACGAATTGACTGCCGGTGTCGGACAAGGGTGGACGGATTCCGCGGCCATGTGTGCGGCCCTGGGGTTAGCCTATGGGGAATTGCGCCTTTTCGCCGAGGCGGTCCGATTCTATGATCGAGGGAGAACGCTGCAACCGGCCGATGCGACGGTGGAGTCGCTGGAACAGTTAGCCAACCTGAAAGTTCGATGGGCACTCGATCGTGTTGAAAGGCAGGGAAATCCAAAGGGACAAAAGCTTGACCCACTGGAACAGGAGTTTCCGATCAAGGATCTGTTTGACGATGCGGAACATATTCTCGCGGGCCTTCTCACGATTCAACACACTCAAGAACGGTATGCTCTCAAAGGGAAACTCTATAAAGGGAAAGCCATGCTCCTTACCACGAAGGCGGAGCAACGGAAAGCCTTACTCGAGATGAAGCATTGTTATGCGGAGGGCTATAAGATTGGCAAAGCGGCCAAGCGAACCGATGTGTATTATCCCTTGGAAAATCAGCTAGCGGCTGAAATCGTGCTCTCGTGGGATCAGCCTAAAAGGCGGTCAACGCGACGCGGGAAGGCAAAAGGAGCTGATCCTCTCGCGGAGGGGCTTGCCGAATTATCAGTCTATGCAAAGGATTTAATCGGGAAAGGACAATCCTTCTGGGATATCAGTCTGCCCCCGGATCACAAACTGCTCGAGGCATTATATGCACAGCGCCTGACCGCCAACGATCAAAAGGCAATTCTCAGTGGATATCTTGAGGCAAAACGACGGGGAGGTTCAGCCAGAGAAATGGATTCCGTGATCAAAAACATCAGGTTCTTTGAATCGATGGTCGTCACCCAGGCCCCTCCCAAAATTCGTCAACAGCTGAACGCCGGACTGAAAACATTACGTGAGAGTCTGGTGTTCGATAGTGGCGCAAATGACGAGCCTGAATCGTAATGGGTTTTTCAAATGAAAGGCGACCGCCTCTGGTGCTCCCTTGGAAAATTGTCCAATGCACCATCTGTTATCCCTAACGCCATCGGATCCTTCTACCTCTCGATCAGGCGGACCAGGTTGAGACTCTCGGGCCTGGCGTTCTTGACTGGTGTATGAAGGGCCTTTGGATACACTACTGACACTGGATTATTTGAGGTCTGGTCACCGTATATCCAGGTGTCCCGGCTTGCAAGTCCTGTAGCGCGTGTACGGACATGACGCCATCATGGCCGATCATCCCGTTTTCCTCTTCCCTCATCACCAAAAAACAAACTCCACAAAAATCAGTCTGACCGAGATGGAATGCTGGATCTTGCCATAAAGGTCATCCGAAGGAGGGCACGACTTCCGCATGCGTTGGCATGTTGAGTTGAGGCGAAGCAGCTGGTCCACGGGAAATTTATTTAAGCTGAAAAAATGTTGAATAGAATTCTTGATCTTTCGTCTAACTTCTTTGCTCCTTCCGATGCGGGTTCTCCGCTAGATTCATTTTTCCTTCCGCGGTAGACTCCTCGTTATCTTCATGAGGGTTGTTCAATCGAACGCACTTTAAGGAAGAGGTTCCCTGAATAACGTGGAGGAGTCGTTAGGCATGCAAAAAGGTGTTTTAAGATTATTCCTGGTTCTGGTTTTCATCGCTGGGGTCCCTTCGGTACTCTGGGCTCAACTGGATATTCAATATCAATCCCGGAGTCAGGATCACTTAGGCAGTTGGAGGGAAGGCGTCAAACCGAAACCGGTCTCCGGATTGAATATCGAATTGATTTCAGTTTTGGCCGACTACCAGGAACCGGTTTCCTCTGACAATTTTCCGAATGCGGTGAACG
>JAGQKG010000361.1 GCA_020430245.1 Nitrospira sp. | reverse complement strand
ATATCGCCCCGACTATTCTGGAAGCCGTCGGCGTGCAAGCCCCGGCTCAATTCAATGGAGTTGCCCAAAAGCCCATTGAGGGGATCAGCATGGCCTACACCTTTGATAATCCGGATATTCCCGATCGGCGAACTACCCAGTATTTCGAGATGCTCGGGAACCAAGGCATTTACCATGACGGATGGATGGCCAGTGCGATACGTGGGATACCCTGGCTCAGCGAGAACACCCCTGCCGACCTGCTGAACATGTCCTGGGAGCTCTACCATGTGGAGGAGGACTTCAGCCAAGCGGTGAATCTTGCAGATAAGAATCCGGAGAAGCTCAACAACCTCGTCAAACTCTTCTTTGCCGAAGCTGCGAAATATAACGTTTTGCCTCTCGATGATCGGAAAACCGAGCGGTTGAATGTGGCAAACCGCCCAAGCCTCACAGAAGGTCGTACATCTTTCACCTATCCGAACTTGCTTCGGCTTCCTGAGGGGGCCTCTCCTGATCTCAAGCACAAGGACCATACGATTACCGCCAAGGTGGTGATACCTGAGAGTAAGGCTGAGGGCATGCTTTGCACTCAGGGAGGTCGCTTCGGGGGGTATGGGTTGTATGTGCAGAAAGAACGGCTCATCTATCACTACAACCTCGTTGGTGTCGCTCGGTATACCATCATGTCTAAGGAGCCAATTCCGGTAGGAGACGTGACGCTCAAAGCCGTGTATAAATCAGACACGGACAAGCCGTTTGCCGGAGCCACCGTGACCCTCTATGCGAACGGGAAACAAATCGGGGAAGGCCGAGTGGAGAAAAGCGTTCCGAACCGCGTGACTCTTGACGAAACGCTCGACATTGGTTTTGACACGGGTACCCCGTTGACAGAAGAATATGAGTTACCCTTCAAATTCACGGGCCAATTGGCGGCAGTGACCATTGAATTGAACTAACTCATCAGTCTCCATCGATCACAGAATGGTTGACGCTAGCTCTTATCACCACAAGCTTAAGTGGTCAAAATCTTGTCTGATTTCCTATGGTCAAACGACTCCAAGCCTGCTGTTAAATACAGAGGAACGCGCTCGCCCGATTTCCAGAAACCGATTTAAAACAGGTTTTATGGGAAACGGGTTAGTGGCGGGAACAGGCAATGAGGTGATTGAAATGGTGGGCCGTGTAGGAGTTGAACCTACGGCCCGCTGATGAAGAGTCAGCTGCTTTAGCAACTGAACTAACGGCCCCACCGAAATGGAGAATGTTGAAAAATCCACCGGCTGCGATCTTCTTACCGCACCTCCTCCAGATAGAAATCCGATTCCCCGCTCGTCGAATCAATTTTTCCCACAGCCGAGAGTGGGAAGCTCCCGAGCTCTACTTCTTTCACAAAAGTCCCCGAAAAGGACAACTCAACCAGCCGTGCAGAACCGTCCCCACCATCGGCGGAGATCGACCGAAGGGTTCCTTTGGCCTCAAACGTGATCAGTTGCGGGGGATTACGTGGACCTACAGATTCGGTAAGCGACACGGATCCGGTGATCGGCAAGGTTCCTTCCCACCCGATTCCGACCTCAGGACTTCTCGCTCCAACTAAATTTGTCACTCGGCTAATTTGCCCCTCGACAATCGGAACTTCGACCGTACCTGGCCTAGGTTCATCCCTGTCGCTAAAGTCGATGACCAGATCGATCTGGCCCAGTTGAGTCAACCCCGCAGTCGTTGAATCTTGGAGCGAATACATGCCGGTCATCTTCACGCGGCCGCGACCCATGTGAAATTCACCATACCCGGGGTTGAATTGATAACCGGATATCCGCTGGTAGTTGTTTCGATAGGAAGGGAGGTCATCTGCAGTAAAAAATCCGGTGTTCGTCGGTCCAAAATCAAGGCTAATACAAGACGCGAGGAATGCAGAGAGGGCTATAAGCAGGATGACGTTGTGGTTCTGTCGTGTCAAAACTACCTCCTTTACCAAATTCATGAATCATTATTTTGGAAGAAAAAAAGGATAAATGATTGGGCATCCTATTTCAACGCTATAAATAAATAAGGATTGGTTTCCCACTTTTGAAGCATGCTCTGGAAGGGCACGTGCTAATTTCTGACCTGATATTTTCTATGAAGGGTCTGTTGAAAAAAGCCGCCAGCGGCGTTCTCGCCATTTTTCCGTGCTCACGTACTAAGCGTACGCTCCGCGCG
>JAGQKG010000360.1 GCA_020430245.1 Nitrospira sp. | reverse complement strand
TTGAGTCCGGAGGCGGCCAGAATAATGGCATCATAATGACCCTCGCGAACCTTGCGAAGCCGTGTATCGACATTCCCCCGCAACATCGCAATCTCAAGATCCGGACGCGCATGTAACAACTGCGCCTGTCTTCGCAAACTACTGGTTCCGACTCGTGAACCGACCGGCAATGTCGCCAAGGTATGGCCATCACGGGCAATCAATGCATCCCTGGGATCCTCCCGCTCGGGAACACAAACAATCCCCAGTCCTTCGGGCAATTCTGAAGGGACATCTTTCATGCTATGCACGGCCAGATCAATATCTCGTCTGAGCAGCGCTTCTTCGATTTCTTTGACAAACAGCCCTTTTCCTCCAATTTTGGCCAAAGGCACATCTTGAATCTTATCTCCGCTGGTTTGAATGCGCTTCAAAATGACAGACATATCCGGAGCAAGGGCTTTGAGCTGACCTTGCACCCATTCGGCTTGCCATATAGCCAATTGGCTTCCTCGTGTTCCCACAATGAGCGTAGACCGTGTTCGCCTATCCCCCTGATTCATAGGCCATCCTTCTGCGGCAGGGGCTCCTCACTGACGCCATCACCTGTTTCATCTTCCAGTAGTGGGATCTCTCCGGAGTGAATCTCCCGCTCCCGAAGCTCAAAAAACCGGCGGGCGGCTTCAATAAACGCAAATCCGTTTTGAGATTGCGCTTCCGATTTTAAGGTCACGACCGGACCATGGAGTAATTTATTCACAATCGCCGAGGCCAGCCCTTCGATAGCCGCTCGTTCCTTCGGCGACAATTCCCCAAGACGACCGAAGACTTTCTCCAACTCGCTTTGTTTGATTTCTTCCGCTTTTTTTCTCAAGGCCACAATAGTGGGTGTGGCCTCCAGCCCGCGAACCCAGGCCACCATACCTCCGACTTCTTCCCTCACCATGTGCTCCGCGGTTTCGGCTTCTTTTAATCGTTCTTCCTGATTATGCCCCACATGGGCCTTGAGATCATCAATATCAAACACATAGGCGTTATCAACATCCTTAACCGCCGGATCAATATTTCGAGGCACCGTGATATCAATCAAAAACATGGGACGGTTCATTCGATGATACACCGCCATTTCAATATCATCCTTGGTAATGACATAGTGGGGAGCACCCGTGGCGCAAATCACAATATCCACCTTGGGTAGCGTGCTTCGAAGCTGTTCATAGGGAACCGCCTGTCCATGAAAGCGCTCAGCCAGTGTGAACGCACGATGATGATTTCGATTGGTAATAAGAACCTCCTTCACACCCTGATTCACTAGGTGTTGCGCCGCCAACTTTCCCATCTCCCCTGCACCGACTAACAACACCACTCGTTGCTTCAGATTCGAAAAAACTTTTTTGGCTAATTCCACAGCAGCATAGCTGACGGAAACCGCATATTCCCCAATCCGCGTGTTCGTCCGGACACTTTTTCCTACCGAAATCGCTTTCTTGACGACCTTATTAAGAATGACCCCTGACGAACGATGGGTCAAAGCCAGCTCATAGGCTTCCTTGACCTGCCCTAGGACCTGGGGTTCTCCCACGACCATGGAATCTAAACTTGCCGATACACGAAATAAATGCGTGATGGCTTCATCATCACTATATCGATACAGGTGAGGGAGTAAATCTTCAGAAGATAAGGAGAAATGGGTTGAGACCAAAAAATCTTCTAATTGCCGAAAACCCCATTCTCCCTTTTCTACGACGGCATATACTTCAACACGGTTGCAAGTCCCTAGATACATGGCCTCTTTAATTCCGGAATACGCCATGAGCCGACCCAACGCTTCTCCCATCCGGCTATCCTGGATGGCCAGTAATTCACGAAGTTCAACGGAAGCCGTCCGATGGTTGAGCCCTAAAACGATAATATTCATAACGGTGAAATCGGTTGAGGACTTTTGATAAGAATGCCGACAAAAGTCAAAATTACTCCGGCAAATCCCACAATGGTTAGATAAGCGGCTTTTTTCGCCCTCCATCCGGCCGTCACCCTTCCCATCAGGACCGCGAAATAAAAGAACCAGGTAATTAACGCCCAAATTTGCTCGGAGTTCCAACTCAAATACGATCCAATCGTTAACTGGGCTGAAACGGCCCCTGTCAGAATTCCTAAGGTCAATAAGGGAAACCCAAAAAGGATAGATCGTTGATTGAGAGAATCTAAAAAGTCC
>JAGQKG010000035.1 GCA_020430245.1 Nitrospira sp. | reverse complement strand
CAAAATGTCGGCCAATTTTTTTCCCACTTTTGCTGGGTCGGATAACGTTCATTAGTTTTCCTACTTTCATCATAAAATTTTTCAGTGGCAGACAAAAATTTAGGGTTATCCAAAACCGAAACCATTTCCTTAGTGGTAAGTCCATGAATTCTTGTTGTCATAAGCTTCTCCCTCAAGATTCCATTTCTTTTCTTCCAATTTTAGCCACCGAAATATAGGGCCATTTACAAAGGGTTTTGAGCCCTATCTTTATTTTTATGTATTAAATTCTACTTGGATCTGTATTTTATTGGAATCCTTGGGTACCATGGACAAGCTCAAAAATTGGTTAAGATAAAAATACCTTGAATTCTCTCTCAAAAGATTATTTGGGTGACCAAAATAATGTCTGAAAACCCCTTCTTTGACCACCCCATTCTCAACTCCCCCTATGAATACCCGAAGCGGTACTGGGAGCTGGATCCCAGTGGCCAACCCACGCAACAGATTATCGAGAGCCGTCGCCCGGCTGAATTCATTACACCGATCCCCAAACCAAAAAAACGGAAACAATCAGCCGCTCAGGAAGAAATGGTCTTTGATGAAGGCCAGCAGCTTTCCACGAAAGAGCAGCAATACGACCCCACCTCTATCATCAATGAAGTGCGAGGGTATGTGGACACCTGGCGCACCTTGCCCAATCCCAATCAATGGCAGGTGACACCGGAGACGGCCCGATTGCTTCAGCATTGGCGACATCACCCATTCAGTAGTATTCGTCCCTTCTTTTGCCAAGTGGAAGCGGTCGAAACAGCGATCTGGCTCAATGAGGTGGCCCCGCAGTCCAAACAAGGAAAGCGACTGCTTGAGCATCTGACGGCGGCTAACAAAGATGCCAACCCTGAACTCAAACGCCTGGCGCTCAAGCTGGCCACGGGCGCTGGAAAAACTACCGTCATGGCCATGCTCATTGCCTGGCAGACCATCAATGATGTCCGTCGTCCTCATAGTCAAAAGTTCACCCGTGGCTTTTTGATCGTGGCCCCCGGCCTCACCATTAAGGACCGTTTGCGGGTCCTTCAGCCCAATGACCCGGACAGTTACTACGCCAGCCGGGAATTAGTGCCTCCCGACATGGTGGAAGATCTGAAGCGGGCCAAAATTGTCATCACCAATTACCATGCCTTCAAACTCCGGGAACGGATCGAGCTATCCAAGGGTGGGCGATCCCTTCTGCAAGGCCGGGGTGAATCGCTCAACACCCTGGAAACAGAAGGACAAATGCTCCAACGGGTCATGCCAGACCTGATGGGCTTAAAGAACATCATGGTGCTGAACGATGAAGCTCACCACTGCTACCGGGAAAAGCCGAAAGCTGAGGAGGAGGAGGAAGATCTCAAAGGGGACGAGAAGAAAGAGGCTGAGAAAAATAATGAGGCGGCTCGGCTGTGGATCTCGGGCCTGGAAATCGTCACGCGAAAATTGGGGGTCAATCAGATCATCGACCTGTCAGCCACTCCGTTCTTCCTGCGCGGATCTGGCTATGCAGAAGGCACCCTCTTCCCCTGGACCATGAGTGATTTCTCCCTCATGGATGCCATCGAATGCGGCATCGTCAAACTCCCCCGTGTGCCCGTGGCCGACAATATCCCCGGCAATGAAATGCCCATGTACCGCAACCTCTGGGAACACATCCGAACCAAAATGCCCAAGACAGGCCGGGGAAAGACCAAAACGCTCGATCCACTGAGTTTGCCTCCACAGCTCCAAACGGCCCTCGAAGTTCTGTATGGCCACTATGAGAAAACCTATCAGATATGGAAAGAGGAAAACATTCGGGTGCCCCCGTGTTTCATTATCGTTTGTAACAACACCTCCACCTCCAAGCTAGTCTATGACTACGTCTCAGGGTTTCAGCGTGAGAATGAAGACGGGTCCGTCAGTTTTGTCCAGGGTCGCCTCCCACTCTTCTGCAACTTCGATGAGCATGGGAACCCTATCCCTCGGCCCAATACGCTCCTCATCGATAGCGAGCAACTCGAATCTGGTGAAGGGCTAGATGACAATTTCCGAAAAATGGCGGCAGATGAAATTGAACGGTTCCGCCGTGAGATCCTCGAAAGGGGGGGCAAACTGGCGGATGAGCTGCATCAAGGCAAGGAACTGGATGACGTCACCTTACTTCGGGAGGTGATGAATACGGTTGGAAAGTACGGGCAGTTGGGTGAGTCGATCCGTTGTGTGGTCTCGGTCTCCATGCTCACAGAGGGTTGGGACACCAACACGGTTACTCATGTATTAGGAGTACGCGCTTTTGGAACACAACTGCTTTGTGAGCAGGTCATTGGTCGAGCATTGCGTCGGGAGTCCTACGATCTCAATGATGAAGGTCTATTTGATGTGAGATATGCTGATGTCCTCGGCATACCTTTCAATTTCACGGCCAAACCCGTGATCGCCCAGCCCCAGCGTCCCCGGGAGACTATTCATGTTCATGCGGTCCGTCCGGAGCGTGACGCCCTCGAAATCCGCTTTCCACGGGTGGTCGGGTATCGCGTGGAATTACCGGAGGAACGACTGCGAGCCAACTTCAACCAGGACTCCGTGCTGGAACTGACGCCGGATCTGGTTGGCGCGACCGAAACACGCAACTCCGGCATCATTGGTGAGCCGGTGGACCTCAACCTGGTCCATACCGGTGATGTACGCCCCTCCCAGGTGATCTATGAGCTGACCTCCCATCTGGTGCTGAACAAGTGGCGAGATGCCAATGGCGATCCGCAGCTAAATCTGTTTGGTCAACTCAAGCGCATTGCCCGTCAATGGATTGAAGGCTACCTCGTCTGTAAAGGCGGGACCTATCCCACCCAGTTGAAATACAAAATGCTGGCCGACATGGCCTGTGAACGCATCATGGCCGGGATAACCCGCGAGTTTGTGGGGCAGCGTCCCATCATTGCCGAGCTGGATCCCTACAATCCCACTGGCTCCACGAGGCATGTCAATTTCAACACCTCAAAATCTAGCCGCTGGGAGACTGACGCTCGGCGCTGCCACATCAACTGGGGCATCCTGGATAGCGATTGGGAGGCCGAGTTTTGCCGGGTGGCGGAAGCCCATCCCCGGGTCAAAGCGTACGTCAAAAATCACAACCTCGGCTTTGAGGTACCCTATCGGTACGGGTCGGAAATGAGGAGGTACATTCCCGACTTCATCGTGCTGGTGGATGATGGGCATGGGGAGGTCGATCTCCTGCACCTCATTGTCGAAATTAAAGGCTACCGGCGAGAAGATGCCAAGGAAAAGAAATCGACCATGGAGACCTACTGGGTGCCTGGGGTGAACTACCTGGGTACCTATGGGCGGTGGGCGTTTGCAGAGTTCACCGAGGTCTATCAAATGGAAGCCGACTTCAAGGCCAAGGTGGAGGGCGAATTTAACAAGATAATTGATCCCCTCTCAGCCAAACCGACAGCAGAAGGAACGTAACAATGGCGAAGAAAAAAGCCACCCCCAAGACGGTGGAAGCCCTGACCCACGAGGAGGCCAAGCGGAAGAATATCCCCACCGCGGAATACCAATCTGTTTTGCAAAAGACTGAGCAAGAGCCGATTCGAGTGGCCTATGGACGGAATGCAACCGGGCTTGAGGAAGAAAAAAGAGATCGCAATCGCGATCTGGACCCGCAGTTGGTCTGGCGGGGTAAAGATGAACAGGATTGGTCAGACCTCGTCATCCATGCCCCGCCGCTCTACATCCAAGAAAAGGTACACCCAAAGGCACTCATTGACGACCTCCTCCGCGAAACGAAAGAGCGCGAACATGAAGCGGGTCTGTTGACGCCGGATCTGTTTGCCGACTTCAATGGCATCCCCAAGGGCGTGGACAAGACGGAGTTTTACCAGCACGACCAGAACTGGTCCAACCGTATGATTCTCGGTGACTCGCTTCAAGTCATGGCCAGTCTTGCGGAGCGTGAGGGACTAAGAGGAAAAGTGCAGTGCATATACATTGATCCCCCTTACGGCATCAAATTCAACAGTAATTTCCAGTGGTCTACAACAAACCGCGACGTGAAAGATGGGAAGACCGACCACATTACCCGTGAGCCTGAGCAGGTCAAAGCCTTTCGTGATACCTGGCGTGACGGCATACATAGTTACCTCACCTATCTTCGGGACCGTCTCACGGTCGCCCGCGATCTCCTAACTGATTCTGGCTCCATCTTCGTGCAAATCGGCGATGAAAACGTGCATCGCGTCCGAACAGTGATGGAAGAGGTTTTTGGTGACGACAACTTCATAGTATTAATCACCTTCCAAAAAACGGGGGGCATTGAAGGGAACTATTTGGCAAATACCGTGGATTATGTTCTTTGGTTTGCTAAAAGCAGAGCGAATGGAAAATTTCGTCGTCTGATGACGGAGCGAAAAGCCGGGCATACTTCCCTCGACCGCTACGACCAGTATCAAGTAGCCGAGTTTAATATACGTCCTTTAACTACAGATGAGAAAAAAGATGATACACAACTCGATCCACTCAGACGATTCCAACTCTTCCCGCTCTACTCGGAAGGCGAGTCTGAAGGTGCAAGCCGCGACTTCTCTTTTGCGGGTGAAGTGTTCACCATACGAAAAGGAACGCACTGGAAAACAACTCAACTTGGATTGAAACGAATTGCGTGCTCAAACCGTGTTGAGAAAACAGTAAATACAATCCGATACAAGAGATTCGTCGGGGATGTTCCTATGCTTCCCCTCACAGAAAGATGGGATTCGACGCAGATTGGAACTGAGCGGCTGTATGTCGTTCAGACAGCTTCTGAGGTTGTAAAGCGTTGCATTCTCATGGCCACCGACCCTGGCGACCTTGTGTTGGACCCAACCTGCGGTTCTGGCACCACCGCAACCGTCGCCGAACAATGGGGTCGTCGCTGGATTACGATTGATACCTCCCGCGTGGCGTTGGCCTTGGCCCGTGCTCGTATCATGGGTGCACGCTATGCTTACTACTTGTTAGCTGATTCCCGGGAAGGTCAACTCAAGGAGGCCGAAATAACAAGGATAGCCCCGAGTTCTCAGCCCGTGCATAACAACATCCGTCATGGCTTCGTCTTTGAACGGGTTCCGCACATTACCCTCAAGTCCATTGCCAACAATGCGGAAATTGATGTCATCTGGGAAAAATGGCAGGCAAAGCTTGAACCATTGCGCGAGTCGCTGAACGCCGCGCTCAAGAAAACCTGGCAAGAATGGGAAGTTCCACGAGAAGTCGGTGCCAAGTGGTCAGAAGCAGCCACGAACCTGCATGCCGAGTGGTGGGAGAATCGGATTGCCCGGCAAAAGGAAATTGATGCCTCTATAGCGGCCAAGGCCGAGTTTGAATTCCTGTACGACAAACCCTACGAGGACAAAAAAATTGTTCGAGTGGCTGGACCCTTCACGGTTGAAAGCCTCTCGCCACATCGCGTACTTGGTGTCGATGAAAACGATGAATTGATCGACATCTCGAAGGAAACCAGTCCTCAGTATGGGGTGAAGCAATCCTTCCCTCATATGATCATCGAAAACCTAAAGACGGCTGGTGTCCAGCAAGCCCATAAAGAAGACAAGATCACCTTCATCTCCCTGACCCCGTGGCCAGGTGATCTGGTCTGCGCCGAAGGCCATTACTTGGAAGGTGACACGGAGAAGCGGGCTGCGATCTTCATCGGTCCGGAGTTTGGCACCGTCCAGCGTGCGGACCTTGTCGCTGCCGCACGGGAGGCGGGGGATGCCGACTTTGATGTGCTGATTGCCTGTGCTTTTAACTACGAGGCCCATTCCACCGAGTTCAATAAGCTGGGTCGCATTCCCGTGCTCAAAGCCCGCATGAATGCCGATCTGCACATGGCCGAGGATCTCAAGAACACCGGCAAAGGGAACCTCTTTGTCATCTTCGGGGAGCCTGACATCGATATTCTTGAGGAAAAGGACGGCCGATACAGGGTCAAAATCAACGGCGTGGATGTCTTCCATCCCAGTACGGGCGAGGTTCGCAGTGATGGCCCTGAGGGAATCGCGTGTTGGTTCATCGACACCGATTACAACGAAGAAAGTTTCTTCGTCCGCCACGCCTATTTTCTCGGAGCAAACGATCCGTACAACTCTCTAAAAACTTCGTTGAAAGCCGAAATCGACCAGGAAACCTGGGCCACCCTGAACAGCGACACCTCCAGGCCCTTTCCCAGACCCAAATCTGGCCGTATTGCCGTCAAAGTCATCAACCACCTCGGCGATGAAGTCATGAAGGTTTTTCGGGTGTGATAAACGGTTTTTTCTGTGACTTTGCGTCGCAATGCATATCGTGCATTTAGAAAGGGTGCATAGTGAGTAACAACAATCCCGCTGGATCGACCTGGAAGAAGTGGGATCTCCACGTTCACACTCCCTGCTCAATCGTGCAGAGCTATGGTGGCAATACGGAGGCTGCGTGGGAAGCTTTCTTAGCCGACCTCGAAAAACTACCGCCGGAGTTCAAAGTCATCGGTATTAACGACTACCTCTTCATAGATGGCTATGAGCGAGTCCGAAAAGAAAAGCGGGAACATGGCCGTTTGCCGAAAATCGACCTAATTCTCCCAGTCGTCGAGTTTCGCTTGGACAAGTTTGCTGGTGTTGTAAACAAAGACAAACAAGGAAACTATTCGCAGTCGGATTGGAACAGAATTAATCTCCACGTTGTCTTCGACGAGCTTGATCCGGAGATTATCCGCCAGCAATTTCTGAACGCACTTGCACCTTGTTACAACCTAATTCCGGACTCCACCTATCTGAACGGTAAATGGCAGGCTGTGATTACGCGAGACAGTTTGACACAACTTGGACAAATGGTCATCGATGCTGCTCCAGAGGATAAGAAAGCAGCCTACGCTGGGCCATTGCAGGAGGGTTTCAACAATCTTTGTGTGAGTTTGGAATCAATCGTACAGGCTCTAAATAAGCACCCATTGACGGATCGATATTTGTTGGCCATTGGTAAGACTGAATGGGCGAACATGAAGTGGGATGATCAATCAATAGCTGAGAAGCGAAACGTCATCAATGGTGTCCAGCTCGTATTTACCGCTTCGCCGAACCCCGAGTCCTACGAGGCAGCGCGAAACCGGCTTATAAACGCAAACGTCCAAAGCACCCTTCTCGATTGCTCAGATGCCCATGCTTTGAGCACGTCGGAAATTAAAGATCGAATTGGAAATTGCTTCACTTGGATCAAAGCAGATTCAACTTTCGAAGGCTTACGCCAGGCCGTAACGGAATTCGATCAGCGAGTCTTTGTCGGTGATGTTCCTCCGAAACGTCAACTTGTTGCTGCGAACCGAAGAAAATATGCTTCCGCTATCACGATCAAAAAGAAGCCGGGGTCTACAATGCCCGATACATGGTTCGATGTTGACCTCCCACTGAATCATGATCTCGTCGCGATTATTGGGAACAAGGGCAGTGGAAAGAGCGCCCTTGCCGACGTTGCGGCGCTCGCGGGGAGTACTAAAAACTATGAGAAGTTTTCCTTTCTGACTGAGGATCGTTTCCGCGACCCAAAGAGCAAACTCGCAGCCCACTTCGCAGGTACCCTTCGATGGCAGGACGAAACCGACTCCACACGCGAACTTCACCAGAATCCCGCAGCGTCGGATGTAGAACGGGTCAAATATCTCCCGCAAAGCTATCTAGAAACACTCTGCAATGAACTCGGCGGCGGCGGTTCGTCTACCTTCGACAGCGAGTTGCGAAAGATTATTTATACGCATGTGCCAGAGGAAGAGAAGCTCGATTTTCTTTCTTTAGACGATCTTCTGAATTTCAAGGTCGCGGAGATCGAGCGCGAAGGCGAGCAGGTAGCGCAACAGCTATCGAAGCTCAACGATGAGATTAGTGCCATTGAGAAACGACTGGCACCAGATTTTCGAATCAGCCTGGAAACCCAACTCGATAGCAAGCGAAAAGAGTTGCAGGCATTGGAGAATGCAAAGCCTGCGGCCGTTGAAGATCCGGCCTCGTCCGACGCGGCCAAAGCCGAAGCCGCTGCTGCGACGACTCGATTGCAAGAGCTAGAAGTTCAGCTTACTGCGATCCGCGCTGAGGAACAGGTGGCTCGCGACAAAAAGACGGCTGCGACCAAGCGTGCGGCCTTGGTGAATCGCGCCTTGCAGGCGCTCAAAAACCATGAAAAGGCGCATGAGCAATTCGTGGGTGACCTGCAAACGACACTCGTCGAGATCGATAGCAACCTGACGACCGATGATGTTGTTTCTTTCAAAGTGGACACCTCGAAGCTAGACAACATCGACGCTACTATGAAAGCGGAGATCGAAACGCAAGACAAGATCCTCAACAGCCAAGAAACAACCGGCATTATCAAGCGACGAGAAGCCGCCGAATCCGAGGTCAAGGGAATCAAAAGCAGGCTTGGGGAGAAGCAGCGTCTTTACGTTGTGTATAAGGAACAAGTCTCACAGTGGGAACGTGCCAAAGTTGAACTGACTGGCGCCAAAGAGAAAATCCACTCGATTTTGTGGTTTGAAGCGGAAATACAGGATCTTGGTCAGCTTCCAGCGAAGCGCGATCAGTTGCGAGAGGCACGTAATGCATTGGTTCGCCAACTACATGAGCAGATTGGAAAGACTGTCGCGGAATACAAACGGCTATATCAGCCGGTGCAAGTGTTCGTTCAGGCCGCCGCCAATATGGATATGCCGTTGCCTCTTGCTTTCAACGTGCGAATCGCGGAGGAGGGTTTCCAGGAAGATTTTCTGGGCAGGATCAATCGTCAAACGCGGGGGAGTTTCTCGGGTCTCGATGAAAGTAATCAAATGGTTCACGGCATTCTGCGGGAAACAGATTTCGACGATTCGGACTGCACGGTTCAGTTTGTGAATCGCATTGATGAAATGTTGCATGTTGACTGTCGCGAAGGCGGCGGTGGGAAGGAGATACAACCCAGCGATCAGCTTCGGAAAGGCAATAAGATTAAGGACGTATATGACTTCCTGTTTGGGTTGAGCTATTTACAGCCGCGATATTCATTGACCTATGGCGGGCAAGAGATCGGGCGGCTCTCTCCCGGCGAGCGTGGATTGCTCCTGCTGGTGTTTTATCTCTTGGTGGATAAGGACGACATACCTCTGATTATCGACCAGCCGGAGGAGAACCTCGACAACCAGACGATTTACAAGATTCTCGTTACCTGTATCAAGACGGCGAAGCAGCGCCGCCAAGTAATTATGGTCACGCACAATCCAAATCTGGCAGTTGTCTGTGATGCCGAACAGATCATTTGCGCTAGCTGCGACAAGGCCAACAATCAATTTGGGTACATCTCCGGGGCTATTGAGTCAACTGAGATTAAGACCAGAGTCGTGGAGATTCTTGAAGGAACCGAGCCGGCCTTCGTTAATCGGAAGCGGAAATATGGACTCTGACGAGTCGTAAGCGAAAAGGGCATAGAGACGTACTCATGGACTTTCGCATCGCCGATACCTTCACAGATAGTCTAGGCCGCCTGACCGGTGACGAGCAGAAGGCCGTCAAAACCACCGCCTTTGACTTGCAGCTCAACCCGGCCAACCCAGGAATGAGCTTCCATAAACTGGATAAGGCCAAAGATAAAAACTTTTGGTCAGTTCGAGTGAGCCGTGATATTCGGTTGATTGTCCATAAGACAGAAGCCAGTCTGTTGTTGTGCTATGTCGACCACCACGATAAAGCGTATGACTGGGCCGAGCGACGGAAACTAGAAATCCATCCTAAGACCGGGGCTGCTCAGCTAGTAGAGGTTCGTGAGACCGTCCAAGAAATTGTCATTCCCAAATATGTGGAAGTGGCCGAACCGGCACCGGTTACACCCCCTCTGTTTGCTCAACTTTCAGACGATGAGTTGCTGGGGTACGGCGTGCCACCGGAATGGATGAGTGACGTGCGTCAGGCCACAGACGACACGCTGCTCGTCCTGGCTGATCATCTTCCCAGTGAAGCTGCGGAAGCCCTCCTAGAACTGGCGACTGGTGGGAAACCTCGCCTCCCGCAACTGGTCTCTGCAGCTGCTAGTCCTTTCGACCATCCCGACGCTCAACGTCGATTCCGTATCATGAGCAACCTTGAAGAGTTGCAGCGGGCATTGGAATTTCCTTGGGACAAATGGATGATTTTCCTTCATCCCGAGCAGAGGCAATGGGTGGAGCGAGACTACACTGGGCCAGCCAGAGTTTCTGGATCAGCGGGGACAGGCAAAACCATCGTGGCTCTGCATCGGGCGGTTTTCCTGGCCCGAACCAATCCCGATGCCAGAGTGTTGCTCACAACCTTTTCCGAAACCCTGGCTAATGCCCTCCGCACCCAACTCAAACGGTTGGTGGCTCATGAGCCACGGTTGGCGGAACGTATCGATGTGTATGACATCAACGGGATCGGGCGGCGTCTTTATACGTCTCACGTCGGTCAGGTGAATCTAGCGACCCGTGAAATCCTCACTGACCTCCTTTCAAGGGCGTCCGCGGAGGTGGGTCAGCATAAGTTCAGTCTTCATTTTCTTAGGATGGAA
This sequence comes from Nitrospira sp., assembly GCA_020430245.1. GTDB lineage: Bacteria > Nitrospirota > Nitrospiria > Nitrospirales > UBA8639 > Nitrospira_E. Next base: position 14,798 of record JAGQKG010000035.1, on the reverse strand, counting down.
TGGGAACAAGTGGTTGATGCCTGGCAGCTCGAGAGCTGGGAAGCCTACCGTGATGTCGCCCGGCTTGGGCGAAAAACCCGACTTCCTGAACCACAACGGGCGACCCTTTGGGAGATATTCGAGAAAATTCGTTCGGAACTAGCAGCCAAGAACCTGATCACCTATGCCGAGTTATTCACCCGGTTGGCTACTGTTATGGGTCAGGCAAAGCATCCCCCGTTTGACTTTGTAGTGGTTGATGAAGCTCAGGACATGACCGTTTCCCACTTGCGGTTCTTTGCTGCCCTTGGGGGGAATCGGCTCAATGCGTTGTTCTTTGCAGGAGACTTGGGCCAGAGGATTTTTCAGCAACCGTTTTCCTGGAAAGGGTTGGGCGTGGATATTCGCGGTCGTTCTCGGACCCTCCGGGTCAATTACCGCACATCCCACCAAATCCGGATGCAGGCGGATCGATTGTTAGGACCGGAAGTCTCTGATGTGGACGGCAATACTGAAGAACGCCGAGGCACTGTTTCGGTTTTCAACGGGCCGCCACCGACCATTCGAGTCCTGGATACCCCAGAAGAGGAAACTCAGACCGTCCGATCCTGGCTGCGGGAACGCCGGGCAGAGGGAGTTGCCCCTCATGAAATAGGGGTCTTTGTCCGGTCTGATGCGGAGTTGGATCGGGCGCAAGCTGCCGTCAAGGCGGCGGATCTTCCCTTTAAAATCCTAGATGAACATGTGGAAACTACCAGCGGGCATGTGTCGATCAGCACCATGCATCTGGCCAAAGGCTTGGAATTTCGGGCAGTGGCGGTGATGGCGTGTGATGATGAAGTGATTCCCCTGCAAGAACGGATTGAAACCGTCGCGGATGACGCGGACCTGGAAGAGGTCTACAACACCGAACGGCATTTGCTCTACGTGGCCTGCACCCGCGCCAGGGATCAGTTGTTAGTGACGAGCGTTGCCCCCGCTTCGGAGTTCCTTGATGACTTGAAGGTTTAAGGGGGGAAAATCATAGCCCACGTGGTCTTTAAAATAGCCTTTCTTTCCTAGCTACAAACAAAGTTAAACCAGTGGAACAGCATGACCGGCCTTACTCCTGATAATCTCATTCTTACTGTCTCCCACCTGAGCAAGAACTTTCACTCACCTTGGATCCGATTAACTGAATTGGCCAGCAAACTCTTGGGGACGGGAGGAGATGCAGGAGTAATTGCTTCCTTTGCTGAAAGTCCCGAATACCGTCCATTTTTTGTTGTCTCTGGCCGGGCATTGAAACTAACTGACGCTGGACGAGAGCGTGCAGATACCTTAATTTCAAACCCAATTTCCATTACACAAAGGATTGTTAGAGCAGTTCGTGAATATGCAAACCAGTTACGTTCTCAAAGCATACGTGTTGGTAGATCTAAGACCATTGGACAAGGCCAACACCGGGTTACCCATGCCCTGACCGTTGAAGAAATATTGGAAAGTTCCATTCCATCCGAGACCCCCGTGGAATTGCATCCGGACAGGGGAGGACGACCTGAATATAGTGGGATCGTGGTAGGACAGGAAACAGATGGACAGGTTCTTTATGTTTCTTTTAAGAAAGAATTGGATTTTTTTGATATTCCAGGTCGATTGGTTATCAATCGTGCTTATTTTCTTCATACATTGGCGAGTCGTCTCGAAGAACTCACCGACGTACCCTCTGCATTTCTGGAGCTCCTTAATCCCACAAGTCATTCTCATACAGCGCTATGCGGAACCAACGGACTTGAGGTGGCTAAAAAACTGAGTGAAGGACATGCCTCATGGACTCGATTTCTGTGGGGGCCCCCTGGAGGTGGGAAAACTTTTGCGATTGCCCAATTTCTGGCCTGGGAGCTGCAGCGTACCCCAACCCCCAGAATTTTATTAGTTGCTCCGTCGAACCGAGCAGTGGATGTCGCAACCGAACAGCTTTTGGATCGTTTGGAGGTGGAGCACCTTTCACATCTGATCGCCGAACGTCGAATAATGCGGTATGGGTACCCCAGAAGGCCGAGAATTCTGGACTGCCCCCAAATCCTCGGACCAACAGGGCTTGACGCTTTGACGTCCCAGATTAGCCACATTGCGGAAAAAATCCGAACTGCCGAGAAGGCGGCAGATTCAGAAGAGTCAATTGCTAAATGGCGTGCTGCCTTACTCGAAATCCAAGAACAGCTTAAGAACACTACTGGACAGCACCTGCGGGATGCAGCCGTAGTAGCCACTACTGTAGCATTGGCCTATCTTCCCACTAGCCCAATTTCAGAGGGTAAGTGGGACATCGTCGTTGTAGACGAGGTGACGATGGTGCCTCCAGCCATTTGCGCCTACCTCGCTACCATGGCCACAAAGCGTTTTCTCCTCGGAGGTGATCCGCTTCAGCTAGGTCCGGTTTATGAGGAAAATAAGCCTCTAAGCAAGGAAACGAAACGCTGGTTAGGGACCGATGTCTTTGAAGCCGCTGGTCTTTCTACGGAGAAAGAAGGAAGGCGCATTGTATCTGATTCTGATACACGGATGGCCAGAATCACCACGCAGCGAAGATGTGCGGGGGATATCTGGAACAGCATAAGGGCCTTATATCCTAATGTCATGAGTTCCCCCCAGCCAGCGGTAAATCGATTAGCTGCCCTGCCACCTCAACCAGGGGAAGCGGTCGCGATAATGGACACCTCTGAACTTCATAACGGAACAGGGTGTGAAAAGATACAGAAAAGTTGGCGTAATAAAAATACGGCGAAGGTAATCATGGAATTTGCTTCTACTGTTCTCGCGGAAGCCGAGGAAGATTTAACCATTGCCATCATTTCCCCATATCGGGCACAAGTCCAGCTCCTACAAGGATGGCTGCGGGCCGAAAGAGAGGGAGCGGCGTACTTCAAACATGTTGATGTTGGCACGGTGCATCAATTCCAGGGCAGTGAAGCCGATTATGTTATTTTTGACATGGTAGATGGTAATCCGCGCAATTCTGTGGGCAGTCTTCTTCGAGGTGACAGTGGAAAGCGATTGGTCACCGTAGCCTGCACCCGAGCTCGGGGAAAGCTGGTCATTTTAGCTGATCTCTCCTGGTGTCGGCGTATCCTTTTGCGTGAGAGCAATCCGATTCTAGCTGATATTGCATTTGAAAGGCCCCCACAACCCGTTCGGCCTCCTCTTGACTGCCAGGGAGAATCCAGTCGCACAGAATGTACATCTCCCATCGAAATTGCCCTTCTCAGTTCCATGCGAGAGATTCCAGCCTTGAGTAATGTTGTACATGAATACCGAATTCGCAATCTTGATGGGATTATTGTATCTAGGGCGAATTTTGCGTTCCCTGAGTTTAAATTGGCGGTGTACTGCGATAGCGCCCAATGGCATTTGCGGGAGGATTATTGGCAAAGCGATATTCGTCTGCGTAATGAGCTACAGGGGTTAGGGTGGTCCTTCCAGGTGTATACTGGTCAGGAAATTTTAAGGGCCCCTCAAGAATGTGCTACCAAAATTGCGAGAAGGCTACAAGGATTAATGAAATGATGAATGGTAGCGAGATGGTAGCAGACCATACTAAGCAGTTGTTTTTAAATAGAAAATGTAATGACTCGCTGATACCCACTTAATAAGACCATCCACCCTTGGGGAAATTTTTTACCCGCGGATTAGGAAACCCTTTACTAGGTAGTAATCTAATTCTGTGAAAAATCTAGTAAAGCCCGATTATTATGGGGGAATTCACCTAGGAAGAGTCTTCCTTAATTTTCTCTTCATATCTCCGATCTCCCCTTGAAGTCCCTACAATTTTTAACGCTTTTTCTGATTTTTTTTAGGGAACCAAGAACAGAGGCACCGCCTTTAATTCGCAACTCATTTGTCAGATTTGGTTTGATAACATACAACCCTACCTCTCTTGCGATCGGATATTTTCTTTAGAAACAAATAAATACCTATGATCGCGACTCGTCTCTTCAAGATGGTAGGATGCATGCTTTGGGCTTATAGGCAAGGGTGCTGGCGTCAAAGTACTCTAAACGTAATTGAAACAAGGCCTCTGAATCACACAATTCATTCTTAGAACTTACTGATTCGATTCCAGTCCCACAGCCTCATTTACCGCCTTTGTAGTATCAGTGACAGCTTTTGCCGCCTCACTGACCGCTTTGGAAATTTCCTTTACTACTTTTGCCGCATTCTCTCCTGTGGTTGCGTCCTTTTTGACTTCGCTTGTTGCTTTTTCTCCGGCTGCCACAGCCACATCACCAGCTTTTTTGGCCGCATCACCCAGTGCTTTCGCAGCTTCAGTAGTTGCTTTTATTGCTGCCTGCTCCGCATTTTCTTTAGTTTTTTCTTTGGCCCCTTCTTTAATTTTCAATATTTCAAGTTCCGTCTGTTTAGTTTTAAGATCAGCCTCTGCTTTTTTAGCTTCATTAGCAGTAATTTCTTTTCTTTTGTCGGCAAGATTCTGCACTGCGGTGAAGGCTGTTGTTGTCAGAGTTCCAAAATGTTCCTGCAATTTATCAGCCGGATAGTGTCCATTCACAGAGTATTGGCACAGCGCATACACCCCCGTGCGATAAACCTCGAGAGCTTCACTTCGATCAGCTAATTTTATGATTTCCTTTTTAAGGTCGTCCACGATAGAGCCTTTAAGTGTTATGTCTGTTTGAAGTTGTGGAACATTCCCTTTGCCTTCTAAGTGAGCATCCAGTTTTGAGATAACTGTTTCGGCAACATCTGGAGGTGGTTCCGCACAAAATAACCCAATTTTCTTTTTGTCTTCCCCACCCGTCACAAATATTACGGTACGTCGATCAGCTTTCATGGATAACGCCTCACCAACTCCAGGATCGCCTATATAACTGGTACCCGCATCAAATCTCCACGAACTCCCAGCAGTGCTTGTTTGAACACTTCTATCAAACCAGGCGTCTAAGGTTGAGGCGCAGCCCACCTGAAGGAAAAGTATAAGCAAAAACAAGAATTTCATTCCCTTGTTAAAATCCATAGTTTTATCTCCTCTTGAGATTAAAATAAATTAGAAAAAGTTTACCCTGTCAAACTGAGGGAATAGAATGAACTTTCTCAAAACTTTACAAATAAAGCAACTAAACTTGTGATGACGACATACGGTCCTTCCATCCTTCTTCCCTTGCAATTTAACCTAATCAGCTGGTCTTCCCTCGTTTCCGTCGAAACTCAGCCGTTTTTTGTCATTTGCTTCTCATACGCTGTCGGGCTGATATTTTCTAGGTGGTAAAGCCTTCAGGGTTGCGTCATATCCGATTCCATGACTTGAGATATATTTGCTACGTTGCTCCTCCAGCAAGGCGAAAGCCCAGTGTATGTGAAAGAACAGATGGGCCATTGCTCAATTCAAGTCACTGTCGACCTATATGGCCATCTCATTCCCGACGGAAATAAACAAGCCGTGGATCGGCATGATACTCCTGTGGGAAAATTTGGTTTTGAAGAGCAATCCGCAACCCAGACGCAATCTGCTTCGAACAGGGAGTCGTCCCTGTCTTCTTAAGCTCTCAAAATTCTAGGTCTTTTCAAAAAAGAATTTGGGGTGAGTGGATGGACAATTATCGATCTTCCATTACCGAAAACCATGACTATAAATTGCTACTCATTCTCTGAATTCTGATCTGCTATATTTTCATCCATTATATAATCAATTGTCTCTCTTATTTCTGTCGGGGCATTTAAGATCTTTATCTTTTTAAAAGCTCTCATCCCTAGCCGCTTAATCGGCGTGGCCAGTAATGCGCTCAGAAAACTATGCGGAGCATTTTTCACATTTTTAAAATCAATTTGAAATGACCGGCCTGCTTCTACGGCAGGTAGAATATATCGATCACGATAGCTTATTGCTGCACCTTTATCCTCCGCATGTTTTCCAAAATAATTTTCAACAACAAGAAGCAGCCGGTTTAAAGATTCTGCCTGTTCAGCTTCACTTAACTCCGTTTTTGCGGTAGCTCTCAATTCTGCCATCAGTGAATGAAGATTTAAATCTAATTGGTGAGCAAGCCTTACTTTTATTAAAACGAAGGTACCTGGCCACTCATATTTGAGTTTTCTTCCAGTTATATCAATTGGCGACACATGCACTAACCCATTGCCAGACACTATGTGCATATCAGCATTAAGTCTTTTAATTATATTGCTGGACAAAAAAAGTCCCACACCAGCGTTGTCCTTACTAACATAAGGGTCTTTTGTGGAAAAAGTTCCTGACACTTGAGGTCGAAGAGCCATACGGATCGCCTCTTCATCAGTATCAAAGGGACCAAAAGATTGTTCAAGATGTGTTTTAATTCCTATTCCACTATCTGCCACAATAAAATGCAGTTCATTTCTTAATTTGTACCATGTAAATCCGATTATCGAAGGAATCTGTTTTTCATGATTTAGAATTTTTCTAAACCTTTTACCATGCTCCAGAGCATTATACATCAGCTCTGATAATACATATCGCAAAGTTTTTTCATATTCGACATTAAAATCCTTAGTGTAGACATCTAGCTTTGTTATAGCATTTTCAAAGTCTGGCTTATTTCTCAGAGCAATTAACGGCTTCGTCGGAGTACCACGAAAATTTTGCTGGTCATCATTAAGCACTTGGGACCATCCTGTGGCTCCCATCCATCTCCACATTTGAGAAGCCCCTTTTCCATTGGCACTAAAACGGATAGTTATGTGGTTATCATTCGCACGAAGATGCCATAAATAAAGAACAAATAATGAAACAGCCTGATAGTTGGCGGTCTCACATTCAGTCATATCTATAACCACTTCTGAGGATCTGATATTCCAATCGAAAACCTTTAATGCATTATCAAATGCATAGACATCATGATCAATGAAGCCATAATGATCTGGCATTGTGATTGTTGCCAACATAAATAAAATTCCTTGTATTTAACTCACTAGCGCGAAAGATGAATGAAGACCAAAACTTACCTGATTCCGAGTTTTGAATCCTAGAGCCTCCGGGGACAATTGATTGATTTGTTCACGACGTAATAAATCTCTTTGTGGGTGATGGTGTAAAAAGGCGATGTTTGCATAAATTCTGCCGAATAAGCCTATTGGCGTTCTCATCCCGCCCTCTATTCCATGACGCATAAAGTGGAACAAAGAACAAGTGCATATCCATACTAGAAATTTCAGAGGAAACTCAGTGAGGTTGATAGCTGGGCATGGGCATTTTGATGTTAGCCAGTCTGCCAACCTAAGTTAAATTGACGATGCCTATCCGGATATCACTTCATGGTAAACGGAATAGCATTTCCCCTGCACCTTTTACCTTGCCCATGACAGGGACCTGAGACTCATTGAAATTTTGAAAAACGTACTGGGAGACCTTATCTTGTACATACACGAGCAACTCCGAGAGGGTGATGACTTTGTCCTTCGTTAAATCAGCTTGCCCCTCTAAGCCTGCAACCAACTTTTGCGTAAAGATTGAGACGCCTACTTGGGTATCTATGTTAGCATTTTGTTCCATTAAACCAGCAGTCATCATATGGGCGCCGGGATATTTAGCTAACGCTTCCAATGGAGTGGGTCTCGAGGATTTACTGTACAGTCCAAGGCCTGCGTGACAGGCATCGAGAACCACCAGGAGGTGCTTCACTCCTTTCTTCACCATCAAGGAGTCAATCCAGCTTTTGACCCAGTCATAACCAATACATGTCTCGTTTTTTCTTGCGGAATTACAATCTGTGGAAACAAGAAAGTTGGACGCCCCTAAAGACGTTCCATGACCAGAGAAATAGACAATCACCCGATCGCCTCGCATAGCGTGGTCTAGTAATTCTTGGAATGCCTCTTTAATTCTTTTCTTTGTCGTGTTGTTCTCTAGCTTCTCAATGGAAAACCCGTGTCTTGCAAAAACACCAGATACTAATTCCATGTCCTTTTTGACATAAGGAAGAGGACGGAAAGATTGGTCGTCATACTGCGTCACGCCAATCAGTAACGCTTTGCTTTGTTGATATCGATTAGCCTCCCAGAACTGTGGCGACAGGCCTTCTCCTTTCGGGAGTGTTTTAATTGGGGGTGGAGAGGAAATAACTTCCTTGACCTGCATGGGAATGCTGGCAATGGCCGTTTCTTTCCGCTTACCTCGAATGCTGTAGCGTGCGCGGAGTTCGAAGTTGTAAAGCCCAGGCACCAGGAAGTAATACGTGACCTTTTTTGAGGTGGAATATTCTGACCAGTCTTCAAGTGGATCTAAACGGTAAGCATATTCTTCATCTTGGACGTCTGGCGAAGAATCCGTCCCTTTACGCCACTCAAAAGTTGGTGACTTCTTGGCAGCAATTGTCGCATCAACTAGTCGCTTCATACCTGGCTTGAAGTAGATTGTCATGATTTCGGGTTTTATTTTATCCCCTGTCATAATTTCGGGATTTATAATTTCCCCTTCGGAACTGATTTCTGCCAGCTTCTTTGTTCCAGGGTAGTTGCTTTCGTAAAATTGAAGAATCGTTTTCAGTTCTCCATCGGAACTTACGAGCCCTCCATGCAGTGCGCTTCTCAATGGTTTATGAGTAAATAAGCAAGCTTCGTGGTACGAGAGGACAAAGGAGCTGTTCGGTGTGGGCAAGCTAAATCTCGCAATGCCATGGGCCTTCTGGGCTTTGACGCGTGTAATAAAGAGACTCGGGGCCGATAATTCACCACTATCAGTAATTTTTCGCCGTAGTTCGAAGACGATATACTCATATGGCTTCCCACCATAACCCCAGGCCGTGTATCTGAAATTCAGAATGGCTTCGGTATTAGGTTGAAAGACACCTTTTTCAGGATCGTTATCAAAAGCGATTGACTTCGGATCAATTTCACAACCGCCGGCAAAGCTCATAGTTGGGAGCCATAAGAGAATTAGAATGCAGACCAACCCCAACTGAAGGTAAACCAAGCCTCGTTGTTCAAACTGAGTAGGCTGCTCATCTCGCTCCAAGAACCTCATAATTAACCTCAGCGGTTACATTGGTTTTTTATCATCCCAGGTTGCCCCTCTTCCCCGATCCAATAACGAAGAAGCGGTACAGGCTGTTTACCCTTTGGATAAGGTTCTATAAGTACGAAGCTGTAACAAGAAGGTAAATCCTCCGGGTTGAGCTTGGGGAGCACCTCCTTTTTCGGCAGCCTTCTTTGGTCTTTTATACTTTCCACCTCCTCGGGTGTCGCAACTCGTTGCCAGGCTCCTGTATTTATACGGGTTGGCCTCCAAAATCCGTTACTGAGAGTCAACTCTTTCGGAGGGAGCGCCAGATGCGTATGACTATAGATAAAAACCATGAATGGTTTTTCCGCACAGCCTTGGAGTTTTTGACACACGGCTTTTTCCAAATGCTCACCGAGCACTTTTTCGCCCGACCGAAAGAGTGCTTGAGTGATGGCACCGAGGTCACCGGTAGTTTGGGGACACCCCGTAATGGTAGGCGGCTTTGTGGGGGTTTTTTCTAATTGCAGTGCAACAAGCAGAGCTCGTTGATCACAGATTGCCTTAATGTCCCCGTTGGAAAGTGATTTGAACAATTCAGATAACTGTTCCTTTTCTCGATCATCCTTGGGTTCACGAACATCTGCAGCAAAGGGGTGGTCGGTTGGCAGAGACTCTGCGAAAAAGCGCGGGCCTTGTTGGCGTATAGCGTCGATATCCCATTCCGGCGGTGCCCCTTTCTCCTCCTTTCCGAGCGAGGCTTTGAATTGGCTCCACGATACCCCAAAAAGGTAAAACTTCAGAAAGCCCGCTATATCTTTAATAGTTCGGAATGGGCCTTCTGCAGCCATCGCATACCGGACACCTTCGCTTTCAGGCGAAATATTATCAATGATGGGAAATTGGGCTTCGAACCGATTGTAGTAGTCCTGGACAAACTTCTCCCCCCAGGGTCGTTGAAGGTATTGTTTGCCATTTTCCTTCAAGAAGGGAGAAGGCCACTGATCCCATTTGTTCACTTCCTGACCAATTTGGTGTCCATGTTCAGCGTAAATGAGGCCATCTGCCGACAACCAATAGCCATTGGTGGAGATATGCACTTGTTGTCCTCCTCCAATGGCTTTAAGAACAGCCTCTTTAACTGTCGGAAATAATAGCGCGGCATCATGATTCCCAGGGATGATGATGAGGCGATTATTTCCTCGCTTGGCAAAACTTCCCAGTGCTTGGAGCTCACCATGATGAAAATTTACCACGTGCTGGAGGCGCCTGAGCGATTCTTCTTCTGTGCACCCCAGATCCTTCGCTCGGTTGTCTTGGCAATCATCGAGGCGTGACTGCCAGAGCTCGAACATATCTCCGTTTATTATGAGATCAGTGTTGCCTTTCCCGTCATGGTCTATCCGTTCCAAAAACAGGCCAAACTGTCTTGGCCATCGGAAATCTTCCATTGGATGCCACCTGTCTGTTTTTTCATCTTTGCCAAGCCCAAAATGTAAATCGCTAATTACGACGACGTGTCGGGACGAAAATGAGGTAGGAGAAGGTGTTGCTGGCTGGGATAAAGCAACGGGGTCCTGATTGCCAGAGGAGTGACAGGACCAAATGGATGCCAAAAGAGGAACACTGACCCATAATTTCCAATTCATTGAAAGTCTCCTTAAGGTTCGACTAAAGGACGATTTTCTTTCTTCGGGGAGCATAATGTCACACTCCCGTCTCCAAGCAGCGAAAACTTTAAGGCGTGGGCTCCAAATGGTTTGGCATTTATCACCCCTTCTGGCTTCATGCTTCTTAGGCGTTGCGTTGTTTTCCAGTAGGTTAAGCCAATAGTACGGGGGTCCTCCGATTCATATTTTGAGATTTCATCTGCGAACAGGTTTAAGAATGAACCAGCCATCATTCCTTCGATTTCCGTACTCGCGGCAATTAGCGTGGAAAACCCCTGACGATTCAACCGGCTGATGAGTTCTATAGCTCCGTCTCCTCCGGTACCACACCCATTGATGATCGCCACCGACGGTTGAGCGAATTTCCGATTAATTACCGAAGGCCGAAGCGGATTGTCCTTGGGTGAATTGCTCTTGTAGAAGTAAAGGCTATTCCGATCATGGTGGCTAAGTGTAAGCAAAGTGGTAGGTGGATCTTCTTCCTGGTCACTTGGTGATTGACTAACCCATTCAATGAACTCGGTCATTTTTTTGAAAGGCAATGCACGCTGATTGGCCCATTGATTAATCCTCGGACCCAGAAGGTTGCGAGCGTTATTGATAGCTTGATCCCCGGTGTCTTCGGGGGGAATAACCATAACCCAGCGTGACAGACATTCCTTTGAGGCCCCGTACGTCTGTATTTCAAGGGGGGATTCAATCAGGAAATAGTGGCCTAGAAATCGTCCGTTCTCCATCGTCATCTTTTGGGTCAGATCCATTCTTATGGCAAGTAGTCCCAGCGGAAGTGGCAGTGAAGGCGAGGGACTAACCTGGATCATGCGCACAAAGATCGAAGGAGGAAGGTAGTCACTTGCAATAGGGTCCTTCATTAGATAAGGCTGGAGAAATTTACGTATTTCCTGCTGGATGTTCCGGCCATCATGGCTTTTAATCCCCACCGGAAAAAGGTGTGAAAACAGAGTCTCCCCCCGAATTAAGAGATTGTCGTCAGTATGTCCTGTGGCAATGTCCTGTAAGAACTCATCGGAAATTGTCTGTCTGAATTTTTCTGCCCCCTGATCAAGGTGCCATACCAGAAAACGGTCTTTGGCCCATGTGCTCTCTCGAAAAACCCCGGTCACCTTTTCATCTGGCCCAAGTGCCACAAAATGAACTGCTGCAATGGGAGATACAGTGTTCTTTGTCGCCACACGTACCGAGGCCAATCCTTGAGCGGCGATAGTATTTTTCATCTCTCCACATTTCTTTATTTCTGCTTCCTGTGATCCTGCAATGCACAACTGCACAGACACTTCATCAATCGGCCGATCTTGATACCAAATAGAAAAGGCTATAGCTGCTGGCCCCTCACGATCAGTTGTTTTTACTTCAAAGAAAATGCCCCCGAATTTGAACTCTGGTTCCTCGCCCGCTTCAAAGGCCTCCTGCAATAGAAAAAAATGGTCGTCATCAACATTGATTTCCCCTTTCTTCCAGACCTCGCGTATACGCTTGTGGTTGACCTCGAAGTCTTTCATAGCCCGTTGGGTAGAAAATTTTCCAGGGTCCACTAATAGTAATATTTTCAGAATGGGGGAAGGCATACCCGGTTTAAGCCATTTTGCCACCTCATTATTAAAAGTCTGACTGGTTGGCATCCCAAGTGTGCCGGCCGCACGGTATTTAATGGCTGCAAGGTCAAGTGCGAGTCGATAGTGGGTATTTGGCGTTAAGCTGGTGATGGGCTCAAATCTTGGGCCATTTCTGTCTTCCGCCCAGACATTCCAAAAGACATCTGGCGGTTTCTTCTCACTTTTCGAAATGGAGTTTGGTTTCGGGAGGTCGACTTTTGTGGGATAAGGAGAGGCCCCAGGGGCTATGCACCCTCCATTAGAAGAAAGCAATACTACAATTAGTCCGATCATGGCCAAAAGGTTGATATTTCTACAATCCATCTTCAACTCCTCCGATTAAGAGTCGCACGAAAATGACGTGGTTCCTTTAATTAAGGAAGATTGCCGAATGCTACAATCTCCAACCCTTCAACAGAGCTGTGATCAAGGAAAAAGTTAGTTAGAAGTACATTTGCACAGCTGGAGAATCCCATTCTTCCAGGATAGAGGAAAATGAACCCAGGATATGGAGTCGACTCTTGTGTCTTTCCATTTACAAATGGGGCTTTCCTGATAGATCAGTCCTTATTGTTTCCCTGAAGACACCCAGAAGAACAAAATTAGTGAATAAGTTCAACCCTGATTCTTTTTGCAGTAAGAAATTCCGAAAATTCCTTTTTCAGATTCTTCAACATTATGGCATTGCAACGACTACCATCATTATTGCAATAGCCTTCAAAGCCTAACTAAATCAATCACTTGCATCTTGCAAGATATTTTCATGCATATTGGATATGCAAGTGTCTTTACTGATGAATAAAATCTCTCTCCATCGCAATACTTTGTGAAAAGCCGGATGCAAAAAATTTATTCGTGACAAAGGTGTCAGTGGCAGCATCTCCCAACGAGAGGGGGCAGATCGAGCCCTACGGCAACTCAAAAAAAGATATGCGGTGGCAGTCTGGAAGTCTGGATCGGTTAGGGCAATCTCTACGTCATTTCATTGGACTCATTGAAACGCTTTGTGAGAAGGGGGCTGGGGGATCTGAATCTCTCAGATAGCATTGGCACGACAACCCCTGGCAGATAGACAGTATTTCAAATCATGGGTGTGGTGGGCTGCCCATTTTTTAACCAAAATGAAAGTGAGTTTTTGGGCATGATCTCTCAGCATGGAGAAGGGAAAAGATGCCATACAACAAAAACGCTTTTCGGTGAAACAGATTGCGGTCATATCAAACAGGGAGATAATGATCCCCGCCGATTAGTTGATCCTAAGGGATGGCTGGGCAATTTTTCATTGAGAACCATACTTTTTCCCCTCCCCATCCAACGAACAAGGATATTGCGAGGGATACACTAAACGATGGCATTTCCGGCAGAAAAAGAGCCCATTCACCCCATACAGAATCGCCACGGCTCGTTGACACTTGGGACATCCAAACCATGTCCGTTTTTTCCCAGAAACGAGGGGTATCTGTTCGGTCATAAGAGTTTCCCCAGGCTCCAGGCCATAGAGATACCGGAGGGTGAGATGGCTCTCCTGCACCTGAATCAGGATGTTGCCCTGCTCAATGCTAGGCACATTCCACCCCCAATCGAACTGGGTCCCAGGGACTAGAAATCCTTGACGAGACAGCTTGTCTATATTGAGTTGAGGAAATTGGCCGACCATTTGCCGTTTCATGATATGTCTTCCTCTGGTACAGAAATTATTCTTGTTTATTCCAAATACGGCTCGAAATCATTTATGGTGAGACCAGAAAAACTGAATAGAATAAATTGCATTCAATGGTCCGGAGTTTAGAATTCACTGGAAATTGTACTGATATTCCCTCTTTTTGATCACTTTTCATCTAAATATTCCTGTTCCAAATTCAGAAGGGCCTTTGAAGCCCCTTCCTGGAATCTAGACTATAAATCCGAAATTCAATGTCAGCGTTCTTTCAGAATCTTTTCTAGCAAAAGAGAAATCCATTGGGAGCTAACAAGCCGATTGACGCTAATGCCTGAGTCTAATCTGCTGATGTTTGCTTTAAAATTGCTACCATGGTGCTACCAAAACACCAGAATCCAGGAGAATCTTGACACCCTTCCACTAGGAATTTTCGTCAGCTTTTTGTTCTGTACGGTTCGGTTGGTCCGGCTCAGGTTGTTCCGAGTGGCAACTCTTAATCAGCGGGTCGTAGGTTCGACTCCTACACGGCCCACCAATAAAATCAAGCACTTACAAAGAAATTAACATTCGATATTGTTAGGTGTAGACATAGTATAGTCTCTAGCCCCCCAGATCGCCGAGATCCTCAAGTTTGTTCTTTTCCCTACGTTTCTTAATATTTTAGATCACAAAAGGAAGACAGAATCATAGCAATGTCTTCTTTGGATTACCTTTTTTAGGTATTTCACCTATCATTCAAAGATATCAAAATTTATTTTTCTGGATTGGCCTTGGAATTTCTCGCTCAAACTCTATCAACCACGGCCAACTAATGGATATGGGGAGTAAAGTCTGTTGGGATTTCAGACAGATAAATATATTCAACTAATAAATACTTCATATACCAAAAGACCTTCAAGCCCTGCATACTG
>JAGQKG010000359.1 GCA_020430245.1 Nitrospira sp. | reverse complement strand
TTTATCCTTGGCCATGTGATGATGATTATTGTTTGCGTACGTTTTATGGGAATTCTGGAGGTTTTTGGAAGATAGGCCTCTATCTCAGGTCTTTTTGCATACACCCAAGCCCCGTTCGCAAGCATTTTGCTTACCGACCGACAAAGGCTCATGAAAGGGAAGATTGTTAAATAATTCGGCAGAGAGAAGGAGTCGTGATCATGACATTACCTGAAGTGGGAGCCATCCAGTTTCTCCAACCAGCCTCCTTAGATACTCATGCACGGAGACATGTGTCTGCAGTGAGACCCGATGAGGACGGCGACAAAGCGAAAGGGCAGCGGGAACGAGGTGCCCCTTCTCCCACCCAGGATCAGGTGACCTTGTCGAAGGAGGCTCAGTTATTGGCCTCATCAAGGAATCAAGCCTCAAAAAGCCATTCCTTTCAACAGCCCTCTTCTCCATTTGATCGCTGAGAGTTGGGAACCTGGGATAATCGGCAAATGGGGCCTCCCATTTGCTGGTATTAGAGGAAGACGGTTTGGTCATTGTTTGGCACGTTCTTTATCCATTTTCATTTTCGCTTTTTTCAATTTATTCGACCTGATTACCGGCGCTCATATAGCAGTTCACAAGCTTGCTCGTATCCTTGAATCCATCCTTCCTGATACGCCTGTCCTAAATCTCGTCGAACCTGATCCATTTGATCTGGTCCTCGAAACGAACCTGGTGCTGCCGAGCACACCATCTCTACGGCTATATCCACGAGTCGCTCTCGACGTTGTTTGAGCTCCACGGACAGAAGTCCATCTAACGCTTCCTGGCCTCTCTGCATGACGACTTTTTCCAGAAAGGTATCATACCCTTGGGCACGAATGACCCGTTCCCGAATAATGCCTAATTCTTCCTTGATTTTTTGTGTATTGCGTATCAACACCATAAACAGTTGTTTGCGGGATTCTTCCCGGAGAGTATCTTCCATTCGTTGCAAGACCACTGAGGGAGAAATGGATTCTTCCGGCTCAGGTTCCGAATCCCTATCCCGTCGGTACACCATCGGTTCCACATAGCCCAGACGCAACCGATCATACGTTTTTCTGGCATCCGGATCTCCCAAGATTTCATAGGCCGCATTAACTTCACGAATTTTTTGCTCAGCCTGACGATTTCCTCGATTGCGGTCAGGATGATACTGCAGGGCTAGTGCTCGATAAGATTTTTTGATCTCATCTTGCGATGCTTGAAGAGCGACTCCGAGAACCGCATAATAATCGACAACTGCCATTCACGTGTTTCCTTACAGAAGAAAAATCTTTACCTGGTTATTTGCATAGATTTTTACGAATATCCACTGTCACTCGTCCCGGCATATTGCTTTTGAAAAAGACCTCTTCGTTCATGACGATTCTTTCAAAAATGCTGTTGCTTCGAGCCTCGCTTGTTTTCCTGTTTATTGGAATGGAAAATGCGCATTCACCGGCATTTCCCTTGGAAGCCCCCCAAGAGTCAATAGAGTCTGTACCATCCACTCCCAGACCCCTCTGGCCACTCACTCCTCCCCTGCATACCTCCACTTTTACCACATCACCTGAGCGGGTCTCCATTGCCATGCTGCTCAGTCGCCCAGCTTCCTATCATCAACGACTCGTGGCCATTCGAGGAGTGGTCACTCAACCGGAATTGCACCTTGATGACTCCGAGTTAGTCATACGCTTCGTTTTCCGCCTTGTCGATGGCGGACAATCCATTGTCATCTTCGGCCAACACGACCGGACGCAAGGTTCACCATCAATATCACTAGATCGTTCCGTGGAAGTGATCGGAGTCTTTTGGAAAGAACGAGAATTGAATGCCTCGCTTGTCATCAATACAATTGAAGCCTTGACGGTCTCTCCCTATCCCTCTCTGATACCCGACAATGCCTGAACGGATTCCCTGCAGATTCCCCTTCAGCACGACAAATATGTTTTCAACTGACGCACAACATCACCCGTGCCCGGTAACGGAATAGCCTCAGACGGCATTCTCTCTGTAAGCACACCTCGAAGCGTAGCTTCCCAATTGCCCGATTCAAAGTCATCGCGGGATAACTCCATTCCCCGACCATGGCGATGGATATAATCCACCAAACTCTGTTCGTCAATAAAATTCCTACGTCGGACGTAAACGAGTGCTGTCTCATCGCGGACCGCGGCGATAACCGTGCCATACCCTGGCTTGGTCATGATGATATCTGCCTGTTGACTGATCT
>JAGQKG010000358.1 GCA_020430245.1 Nitrospira sp. | reverse complement strand
AAGCCATACCCATCAAGCGATCTCCTCACATCTCATGAATATTATGAATGTTCACAGCAACAGGGTTTTGACAGCCGAGTGCGAATTATTCCCCTACGCGGTCATCCGACGTTGTGGTGTGCCATCTCACATCATCCACGCCATCAGGCTCTTCCATTGGTCCTGCCTCAATTCCCGAAAGGTCGAAGATCGGCTTGCCCGCTGCGACCGAACAGTCACCGACAACACAATGCACCCGTGGCGCCGGAATGTCGGACCTCCCTAAGTTCAGATGCGTCAACCACAAGAAGACCACTGGGATCATTTCTGGCACATCGACGAGGAATCCGTCACCATTTCAAGGGCCACGAAAAATTGCAGGCAAAAGGTGGATCAGGATGGGACAACCAACAACAGGCTCGTACAGGGTTGTCGCAGGAAACGTACGGCGTCCGGAGTCTTCCGCCGTTTGCGACAGGCAGGGCTCCCTTATTTCTTGTCGTCTCAGGCGTTTCAAGAGGAGCATGAGGCCGCCTGTGCACAAGCGTTGCGGGAACGACTCTGTTTATACGTCCCATTTCCTTATGAGCCGGCTAGGCTCAGGGTACCGACAACTTACCATTGGGCCACCAACGTGAACTTGTTGCCCGAGACCCAAATGCCTTGATCATCCACACGGTAGCTGTCATCGCCCTCAACGGTCACGTGCTTAGGCTTGCTCTCCTTGTGGATAGGCCAGCGAACATAAATTTTTCTGTCCTCGTCTTTTGGCATATCCACATCCAGATTCAGTTTCTGGTCGTTGTCGTCCCACTTCGCCTGCATCATCAGGTTTCCGAAATGTGTGGGAAAATTCGACAGAGCAATACCATCGCCCACAAGCCATTCCCGCGGAGTTCCAAACAGCAGGTTCAAGGTTTTACTGTTGTCCTCTTCCATCACAATGAGACCCCGGACAGAATTCACATAACCCGCCCCAACCCAGGTATGGGGCATATCACCAATATACACACCCTTACGGCTGTCGGACAGAACCACCTCCGCAAACTCATTCCAGTTGGCCGGACGCCGGCCCTTAAACAGGATTTCATGCAGGTCGAAGGCTTCCTTGCGATACCCAAGAGTTGCCAGAGCCAGAATATTCCGCACTTCGTAAGGCGTATAGGAATAGGGTAAAGAACCGGCATCCCGCTCTTTCACCATCTGGAAATAGCTCCGGAACGTCCGGTCCAGGGTATCTGCCGGCAGAACCTGCCAGGCTTGAGTGGGAAACATGGCGATGGCAATAGAGGTCGGATCGGGAGTGCCTTTGTCCGCATCCACTGGGATGTAGTCGAGGGACTTCCAGGCGATCGTCTTTTCAATCGATTCCCTCACGCTTGTGCTGAATTTTTTCGCCTCGGCCTTCGCCCAGTCGGCTAAAAATTTCCGGCCCAGGATCTCTGCCATTTCAATGCCGTCCGCCCAACCCCGAATCGCCCAAAAATCATCCCAATAGCTGTGCATCGGGGTAATGAACCCTTCATGGCTTATAGACGGGGGTAAGATGCCCTTCAGGCGCTCACCGGCCTCAAGCGATTCATAATGTTTCGGATCAAGCGTACGCTCCCGCAACATGACAATGTACTTCATCGCCCGGTGAACCGCATCAAAATGCTTTTCCAGGAAATCTCGATCACCCGTAAAGCGGTAAAACTCCATGATGGCATAGATAAACTGACCCTGGCTGTCCCATTCGATATTCCGCCCCCAACCGTCATACACCTCACCGCTGGTAAAGAGAATGGGCGGCACAAGACCATCGGGTTCTACACGTTCCGCATACCAATTCAGAAATGCCCTGACCTCCTCGAAAAAACCAAGCCGCATGAGCGTGGCGGAAATGATCGCCCCATCCCGCATCCAGGTCCGATTGTAGCTGCGCGCACCGGGTTGGATAACCACACCATCATTGTTCAACAGGATATAAGCTGTCTGCGACTTCACGGTATTCACGACGGCCTTGTTGGCAAGCTCGAATCCCACTCGGTTAAGCTTGTCGGTCCAGAATGTCACATACTCCTGCCGCAACGTTTCGAAATCCTCCGCAGTTTTCAGGTGTGACAGGGTCTCATGCAGGGGAGCCGCAAACACCACCTCCTTGGATTCACCAGGTTGCAATTCAAAGGCATAGGTCCAGGCTGCCGAGGATAAGTCTTGGAGGGTGAGGCTGTGCCTTTCGAAGACGTTTACTGAGATTGCTTCTAATTTTGGGAAGGAGGTGACTGATATGAGTTTGATTCAGACCTACAGTAAC
>JAGQKG010000357.1 GCA_020430245.1 Nitrospira sp. | reverse complement strand
TGTACAGCAAATTCCGATACCAATCACGCTCATAGCCAAACCGCTGCAAGCGATAGGATTCTTCTGCTTTTTGGATTCGATCGAGTATATCTTGGTCTTTCACGTTAATCCTTGAGTCCCGTCACATCATCAAAGATGTTTTTCGGCAACGCCCGACCATTCTCTTTCCCTTTAGATTGATCAGGGTAATCTTCAGCGAACGGGTTTAAGAGCCGATCCATATGAGCTTTCGAGAGGTGGGTTTCTCGAATCTCAGGTTTCCCTTGATAGGTGAGTAGGTGATCAATCGCAGACTGTTCTCGCTTACGAGACTCCGCCAGCCCACGCTCAAGAAAGGTAATCATGGCGTCCTTGGCTTCACAATGCGGACAGAGAAACCATTTTCTCATTATGCGTAAAAAGATTCCCATGCTTTCCCGGTTTTCCCTGTTGTTTTTTTCTCGTGTTGAGCGTTCGTGTCCCAGAGTCCAATCGCTTTCGGTGCGGCTTTGCGTCCACCCTTAATTGATCCAAAGGTAAATAAGTGCAGCATAACGTACCGCAGGGCATCCATCAAGTGATCGTAGTAGCCATCCTTCTTCGGTTTATTCTTTAGTCTTCCCTCGGAATCTTTCCCCGACTCCGACGTATCCAAGATATACCCTCCGCCAAATCCATCAATTAAATCGGTGTTGGAAGGATCAAGCAGTAAATTCGGTGTCCCGTCAGTTCCGATCATCAACTTTTGCTCCATGATTTTTAGCCCTTCTTCCAGGTAGGAAAAGCGAGTTACCACTTCAATCCCAAATTGCTCAAGGAGGATCATCGTCGTTGCGCCCTTATCACTTTCTTGCGCGCCGGCAATATCCCCGTAATCCGTCACGATGGCCCGAGGGAAACGAAGATTGGTTTCGCTGATAATGAGCGGAGCAAAGTTAAAGATATTCATATTCTTGGCCATGAACGAGTGCAGAACACGCAACTTCAAGTCTCGCCCTAATTGCGTCCACACCACCGCAGGTCTCCCTCGGCCAAAGTCCCACCCTCTCGCAATCGGCAACCGTTTATCATACGGGCAACTCACCACATGCACCTCTCGATTAAAGTTCGGGAAGAAGGGATCACCTTCTTTAATCGTGAAGTCAATATCTTGTTCTCTCGACCAGTCCCGAGCGGATGCCGTCGCGGCCTTCGCTTCCTTGAGCCACGCATCGCCCTTGGGATTCCCTGGACGCTTCTCGGGATCAGCGGTATGGTGAATGGCGATGACACAGTACCCTTTCGCATTCTTCCATGACCACATGCCTTCCTCTGTCAAGCATTCATGGTCTTCCGGAACAGGGATGCCATTCAGGATATGAGCAGGGACAGTCATCGGCTTATCGTTCCATTTCTCCCTTGATCAGTTTTTCCATGGGTCCCCCGAGGTTCGGGGTACTCGTGGCGATAAATTGTCCACCACCAATAATGGAGGGCATCACCGCCCGAATGGCTTTCCGGGCTTCCGGTTGGAAGTCCATTTCGTCCCCATAATAAATACTGACCGTATTCGACCGAATAATATCTCCCCCTTGCGGGAGGCCCCAGATAAAACTGCCCATACTTGGGATGACTAATTTCTCTTTAATGTCTGCCGGCGCAGGAATGCGAGGGCGTAACCGCCTGACCCAGACCGGCAGATTGTCGTACATAAACTTGCACCGCACCAGCATTTCATGGGCATCCGGTTCTCGTTTTGTTTGATAGACAATCAGCAGATTTTTATGGAGGACCACCCGAGCCACAAGGTACGCTAATGTCAACCATGTCACCACTAGCTGCCGAGATTTCGCGACAATCACATACCGCTCAGTGCAGAGTTTTTGCAGATAAGCCCAACAATACTCTTTGTCAGGAAGGGGTTTCGCGTCTACGGTCAGGTCGTGTTCATCTTTTGACTTAAACCACCCATGCCCCAAAATGAATTCCGGAATGTGTTCCGGCTTGGCATATTTCGCCAGTAAGCGTTCTGCGTCTTGGCGGGTTGGTTGGCTCATTTTCTTAAAAATGCCAGTAATGCCCTAAACGCTCTCACGGCTTTCAGGTCATCAAGCTGTGGAATTTTCAGGGAAAGCACCGGCGCTGAACTCTTCGGATTCTTCCGGAAGGGCTTCCTCTTCTTCAAAATTCGCATCATCCACCACTGGTTTTCCGGGGACGTTAATAATAATTTCCTGAGAATGCTTCACTTTCTTGACTTGTTTCTTAATTTCATTCCGAATGGCTTTCGTTAATTCTCCATCCGCATCGAGCTGGTCATCCGTA
>JAGQKG010000356.1 GCA_020430245.1 Nitrospira sp. | reverse complement strand
AGAATCCCTCAAAAAGCCTTGCGCTACCATATTGCTACCAATCGATTTTACTTCAAACATTTCCTGCATGATTCCCTGACATAAGTTATCACTTTAATAGCGGTTCATTCTCGTTGAATATCTTTGCTATTACCTTGATCTTTTCGGGGGATGGATTGTGTTTACCATTCAACCTAAAAACGGCAGTTGGGAAGACAGGCCGATAGCCTTACCCCTCTTGTGTCAGTGATTATTTCCGTCTCCAGTTCAATGGCTCAAGTGGTAGCAGGCAGCCATTTAGGCTTTTGCAGCAATCTTCCACCTAAAAAAAATCGCAAGGCACGACTCAGAATGCAACGCCACCGTTCTTCCCAATCCAACTGCTCCGCATTTCTTTTCACCCAGGACAAAAACTCGGTCAAGGATCGGAAAATCTGTTGTATGGCTTGAGAATTCCCATGAATACTGGTTACTGTGATTGTGGTTTGGCCACTATGCCGAGTTTGTTTGGCTATCCCATTCAGCAGCAATGGACGGCTTGTAATTGCTTCCGCATGCTTATCGGGAACGGCAAGACGAACAAACAAGGACCACCAGTTGTACACTAGGGCAATCATTCGCGCCATGATTTGGCACCGTTTGATGTCCTGAGTCATATACCCGTTCCATCCCCATTGATTCTTCAACTCGTCAAATATATTTTCCGCATCTCCCCGGTCTCGATAATGTTGCGCCACCGTCAAAATCTCTTCGTCGAGAGAGGTCACCAACACCGCGTATTCATATCGTTTCGCAGCCCCCATCAGTTCCACAAAAGCGAACTCCAGTTGAATCACTTCTTGATCGGATTTCTTCGCCTTCGGATTCGTAAGGACGACCTCCTCTTGGATCTCCCGGCGCAACACAATCACTCGCCTTGACCTCGTCCACCCCTGCAACTGCAGCGTCTCATTCACTCCCTCCCAGCCTTGACCGGCCGGTACCCAATCCCGGTGAGCCCAGATCTCTTCCACCAACCGTTTCACATTCTTGGATTGCTTCAATTTGAATAGGTAGGGCAAATTGCGGATTTCCGCTCCGGCCATCACTTTTTCGTTTCCCCAATCACAATCCCCCCGCAAGAATTCCGGCCATGCTTCTTTGGGCAAGGCATCCAAAAAGGCCCACAGCCGGGGCCGCGCAAACGAAGATGCGGTCTGATTGCCCGGCTGCACTTCCACATCCAGAATGAGCCGGAGGTTCGCTATTCCATACGTATGATAGGCATGGGATGGTCTTCCCGGCTTCTTCGGGTTATAGCCCGCTACCGCTCCCCCTTGATGTCCATACAAGGGTTTCACGGTCATGTCCGCATCCAGGATCCAGGGCTCATATAACAACGGTTCGTAACAACGGCGCAAATGGCTTTGCAACCACTCCACACAGGCGTTCTCTTCCGTCTTTTGAAAGGCTCTTCGAGCCGAATCTTCACTCACCACTTGCTTCATCCCCAGCAAGTTGGGATTGACTTGATCCGAACGGATCGTGGTGATGTGCGCATACCGACGGTGACCGGATAAGATCGAAAGAAATAACGTCCCCAGTACATCCGCCTTCGATGGGGCATTGGGGCTGGTATACAGGAGGGGACAGTCGTCTATCCACGGTTGATACAACTCGGCTGTTTTTAAGAAATCAATGAAGAAAGGCATTTGGCCGAATGGAGTGACTTCGGCTTGTGGGTCCCATTCAACGTGAACACGCCCGGCAAATGTATCCAGAGGAATTGGTCTCATATTCACCGGAGATGTTTTGATTAATGACTCACCTGTTGGGTGAATGATTTCCATTCTCTTTATCTCCCCTAACTCGTTTTGGTGATTTAACTTGGGAGAAATTTTACTCGTTTCAACTGCCGTTTTTAGGTTGAAAGGAGCGAACACGTTTTTCGCCCAGGATGCGGAAACGAACGTGATGGTGTACGCCAATGCCGATGTCCTGCGTCAGGACGGGTCGGAAGAAATACTGCATTTCGTCGACTATTGGAAGGATATCAAAGGGGTGGTCAACGAAACCTTGGTGTTCGATTCCCGTTTGACTACATACCAGGTTTTAGCCCAGTTGGACGAGGCGAATGTGAAATTCATTACGTTGCGCCGACGGGGCAAAAGCCTGGCGAAACGAACCGAAGCCCTGCCGGATTCCAGTTGGCAAAAAGTCAAATTGCCGATCCCCAAACGCAAACATCACACTTTTCTCGCGAACGAAAGTGAAGTCCTCTTGAAGGGGTGTCCAAAACCGTTCCGGCAAATCATCATGAAAGATCATGG
>JAGQKG010000355.1 GCA_020430245.1 Nitrospira sp. | reverse complement strand
TCGCCGAAGTAATGCAGTTTGACAGAAACCTGGGTCCCCCTTAGCACAGGAGGAATTTGGTCATCGGGGAATTCAACGAGCATGCCCTGAGGACTGAGATTGAGTACACGGCCCCGACATACCGTGTCTTGCCCACAACGAATGGCTACGGGAAGCACCTGGCAGGGTTTGACGGACATCCGGCGAAACGATCGTCGATCTCCCTGGGAAGTTGGCATCGGTTGCCAGATATCTCGTTTCAGTGCGGTCGATGTTCCCATCCTCACCCCTTCGATGAATACCCCTTGCTAGATTCAAAAGTCTTTAAAGCTTCTTCTTCGCTCGAAAAGATGGGGATCCATTCCCCAATTTCAGTGATCTCCAAGACATCGCGAACAAATCCAATTGGAGAAATAATGGCGAGCTTGCCACCAATTCGCTGAAAGCGCCGTTGGGCGAGAACCAACCATCCGAGAGCCGCACTGTCAATAAATGAAACGGCCACCATATTTAACATGACAAACCGATAACCTTGCAGAATGGCATGGTCAATCCGCCATTTAAAATCCTGTCTGGCATGTTGATCAAAACGACCCACAAAAGTTTCCGCCAGGGTATTGTGGTTGAGACAACGTTCGGAGATAACCATAGAAGACTCGTCCGGGGGTGATATTGGGTGGTAACTCCTTGTATCGGCTTTCCTCGCTCTACTCTTAACTCGGCACAACGGAACACGACATTCTTTTCTTCAATAAGGTTGAAGAGAGTTTTCAAGGTTGGGGAAGGAGTTCTACCATGATATCATCGACGAACTGAACCGGCGCCGGCTTGCCGGCGCCGCTCTGGAAGGGGCGGGTCACCCGAAGCTGGATGGCATGACGACCTGCTGCCACAGGGGCTTTTCCAATGAATTGGTGCTGAACCGTGCCACCATCCTCCATCGGACCGACATCGAGATCGGCTATGACGTGATCATCGACGACCCATTCAAACAATCCCCCGCTCAGATTCCTTTTATAATCAGGGGAATGGTAGGTGACCCCCACACGGGCTGAGAGCTGAATGAATCCAGACTCGGTCGTAGTGGTGAGCCCAATCCCTCCGCCTTGTTGAACATCATGGGCAGGAGCGAAATGAAGCTGACCGACTTGGATCTGGAGACAATAAGAGGGAGAGACTGAGTTCCCTTGATCACACAACGCAACGGCAGGAAACCCACTTTCGCCTAAGGATCCATTGGAGGTAGAAAACACTGTCCAGCCAGAAAGGGTCCCGGACTCAAAATCCGTGCTTATGAGGACTTCGGCCCAAACAGGGCAAATTTCAGTCGACGCCATGCCAATGAGAAACAAGAAGCCCAGTCGTTGAACAGCATGTAGCCACAATTTGATTTTTGAAACCATTGCAGTATTTCCCTCCATGACCCGAACCTTTTTGCCTTTTATAGTTTTTCCCCAACTTGAATGCCTGATAAGATATGAAAAACGGGTGGCGAGTTCCAGGTTTCTCGGTTTGAGTTTCTCATCAGACCACAGATTCTCCCCTTAAGATAAGACCCCCCTTTTTTCCGTTCTTGCCGACGGTTTCAAGGACAGAGTAGATTCGTGCACGACACAATTCATTTTTTATTCACCCGAACATCAAGGTCCGTACAATATGAGCACCCTCTACACACCTCTGTTCGTCTTTTGGCTAATAGTCGCAGAAATTTCCTCCCTGGTGGGCCTTTCCTCACCGGCCTCGGCTCAACAAACACCACTGGAGGCTCATCCAGTCCATCCCCTAATGAAAGCTCAAGCCCTACTGGTAGAAAGCATAACTCTCACGGAGCGAGGACTCCAGGATTCCACGATTATCACAAAAACCGTCACCGACCGATTGACCGACACAGGATTTACCATCGTCTCTAATCCAGAAGAACTTTACGATGCGGTCATACGGGTGAAATGCGAAGAACGACAGACATTCACCGGCCCGAGTAAACATCGGAATACTAGTCCGGCCCTTACTTCGCGATTATGGAAAGGCCCGGCCTGTCATATTTCTTATCACTACGGAGAACAATTTCCTCCTTGGAAATGGGAAGTTCACACTTCATTTGAAGATACGAGTAGGGCTGCGGAAATCGCAGGAGCCTCGGATACGGGAACCTTCGCCATGACTGCTCTCAACACCCAACTTCAACAGGACGATTTCCCATTGTATCTCATGGCTGAATGGGAACAAGTTGACAGACTGCTGATGCTCTTTGAGAAATCCTCCGACAATATTGAACGACAAAAGACAATCCTCAAACTTTTGGGAACTCTGGCTTCCGATCAAGCCTTCGAAGTTC
>JAGQKG010000354.1 GCA_020430245.1 Nitrospira sp. | reverse complement strand
TTCGTTTTTCCCTTGCATGAAGCGAGCTTACGCCCCTCAACTCTCAAAACCTACCCACTCACTTCTACGATGAGCCTTTTCTTTTTTATAACATATTTCTCTAAAGTCGGTGAGACGTTATACGGCACGGTGATCGCAAATTTTTCCGCTTTCTCCTCTGCCTTCTTGAAGCCTTTGTTGACTAAGGAAGAGGGGAATTGTTGTTCTACGGTGGCTTTCATTATCGTATCTGTTCTCGGATCTCGAATGGTTGCTATGGGATTGTCAATTGTCAGGCTTGGAGTATGGCAGGAAGCACAATCAATGTTCGTAAATACATCTCTGCCTTGCTCAACCTTTTGCTCATCCAGTCCTTTGGAGGACTCAGCCGGAGGCCTTAAAAACGCAAGAAAGATGGCAACAGCACTGATGTCACCTTCAAGGATTTCATTCGTTGCTTCTTCGGTGCCGCCATCCAAGTCATTCAGTTCTGGATGTGTTTCAAGAAATTCTTTGGGTTGTACGCTAAAATGAAAATTCATAGCATCTCTAATGAAATTCCGTAAATTGCTGGCGATTCCTCTCCATTGAAAAGGCCGAACGATAAGGTCATGACTGACGCCGACAACATTACTAAGGTCCACATTTCCGTCTTGATCAGCGACAATATTTCCAAACGAAACTCCCTTGGTGACAAGTTCTACCATAGTCCCGGGATTTGCCTTGGCTTCAGCTAACTTTTCCTGTAGATCCCAAGACATTTCCTCTGCAAGATTTTGAGTATATCCAGCCCCAAAGGCATGGGGAGGGTTCCGGATAACACCACTGGTTGAATTGGCGGAATCACACCCCTCACTGCCAGGCACGCATCCAAAATTACCCAATCCAAATGCGCTAGAGGCAAAACCTGCGCCCCCAGCAGTGAATCCGAGTTGTTTGGCAAAACGGATTTTGGGGAGATCTTTCGAATAGTTTTTCTGGGGTGCGAACCCAATGGCTAAATGACACTCAAGGCAGGATTGTGAATCGAGTCCATTGAAACGAAGGAAGGGGTAATTCTCCCGATCAGCCATTGTGTACTTACTGAATCGTGGCCCTGTGGGACCTTCACCGTAATAGTCTTCGGTGGTAAAACGATTGGAGAATATGTGTTTGCCAGCGTAAAACAAATCTTTGAATGGCACAGTATTTTGATTGATATCATCTTGACTAAAACGGACCTCGTCGATGAGATTGCGTTGGTCTGCTAACGGTTGGTGTGTTCTTGAAGCAATGCTATGGCAACCGGCTGAAAGAATAAGGCTTGCTGTTAATATCCATATCCCAATTCCTGTAACTTGTTTCATAATTTTTCCTCCTTCTGCCATGATTGTCAAACCGATGTAGCCGTATTGTTGCTTCGACTTTCTGCCTGATACTCACAAGTAATGGCTTTTTCTTGTTGCTCTTTACATAGTTCCATGCAAGATAAAAGCTTTGGTGATGCATCTGGATTTGTATTGTCCGATTGTTCGCTGGTACATGGAGGAAAAATGCTCCCTCTGCAAATTACACATTTAAAATAGGAACAAAAAGCATCGCAGCTCTTATCCAAATAGATACGAGGGTGTATCTAATGAGATACATTTTGGGAGGTTAGAAAAAATGAAGTTTTGGGAAGGAGAATATCTGTTTCTGGTTGGGGAATTTCAAAAACGAAAAGTTTTGACCTTCAGAATGGATTGAGCTCTACAATCTGCCCTCATAAGGTAATCCCGCTCGAACTTGTTTCACGGCATGTGGACGTTTAGGCCCAGACATTTACTTGTTTTTTTCTTTTTCTATGTCTGTGGTGTTAGTGCGGCAGATCTGTTCATATAGCTTCTCGCGCGGAATAATACTGATCAAAGTGCAAATGGCTACATAAGCAGGTTGAAAAAGGGGGTGACTTTCAATTATGCACCATCCCAAAAAATTCGAAATGACCAAGTACCTAGCGGAAATATTAGACCGCCGTTTTACGATTCCGGGGACATCAATTCGGATAGGTTTGGATCCCATCATTGGTCTAATTCCCTATGTGGGGGATGCCATCGTGAGCTTCGCCGGGGCCTTCATCCTTGTTGTGGCTGCTCAGTCGCAACTTCCTAAAATCGTCTTGATCCGCATGAGTCTCAACATTGCGATAAACGGCATGATCGGTGCTATACCCATTCTTGGCGATCTGTTTTCTGTCTGGTTCAAAAGTAATGTCAGAAACTTCGATCTGTTGGAGCGATTTGCTGTTGGAGATCGCCGTACCTCGACCGTAGGGGATTGGGTTTTCGTGGTGGGACTATTGTTCGGAATTGCTTTCGTGGTCGTCGGTAC
>JAGQKG010000353.1 GCA_020430245.1 Nitrospira sp. | reverse complement strand
CGCCCTCATGCAAGGAGTGATACAGTTTGCGCCTTGCCATCCGATGCCGGAGTGGCGGAATAGGCAGACGCAAGGGACTTAAAATCCCTCGCTTCGAAAGGGGCGTACCGGTTCGACCCCGGTCTCCGGCACCAATTAAATCAACAACTTGAAGCGAGTTTTTCCTCTGAAGCGGAAGGGGCCTGAGAGGCTGTTTGGTGGGCTAGTGTTATATAGGTGTTAAATTGGCGAGCAGCGGCCAGTAAATCAGGTTCTCTGAAGCTATTGTAGCGAGTAAAGCAGGCCATGGTTTTATGGCCAGAAATTCGCATGATCGTCAAATGGTCGATTCCAGCCCTTCGCATGTTGGTAATGGCCGTATGCCGGAAATCATGGAATCTGAAACCGGTTATCCCGGCATCTTCACAGGCGGTTTGAAAGGCCCCACGAATGGACTTAATAGGCTGTCCATCCCGTAAGAACACTTGAGGGCTATGGAGAGAACGAACCTTAACCAGGTTCTTAAAGAGGTCCAGCAAATCTTCTGAAAAGGTAAGAGGAATATTTCGACTTTCACCGGTCTTCGTATCCTCCGCAGCCAGGCGAATAAAACCAGCCTTTAAATCGACTTTATCCCAGGTGAGACCTAGAATCTCTCCCTCCCGCATTCCTGTCATATAAGCTACATAATTTATCGGTTGAAGGTAAGAGGGCGAGCATTTCTGAAGTTTTGCAAACTGTGCGGGGTCCAGGATTTCATCACGCACATTGTTTTCTTTATCTGGCCGTAAGAACCTGGCTGGATTGACCTTCAGAAATTCTTTTTTGATCCCCCAGGTGAATAAGTGCTTTAGTCCTGCCAATTCACGGTTAACCGTGGCCGGTTTGGCCTTGGTCCCTTGATACCCATTGTCTTGACGACGCCGTTCTAAAAATCTCTCAATTTTGTCTTCGGTAATGTCGGCAAGAGGAGTCGAGCCTCCGAACGCCGGAAGAAACCGCTTGGCAATCCAGTTCTTCTTTTTCTTATAGATTCGTTGCCGCTGAATTTTGGGGTCTGCTAGATAGGCATCGGTCAGGGCCTTGAAGGTCATCGGTCCCTTGATTCGCTCACTGACAATCCTACCCATCATCAAATCCGTTTTAATCTTGGCCTCTTGTTGCCCAGCCAAAGTCCTATTGGCCGTACTGGTCTTCCACCGCTTCACCTTGGCCCCCGGTGTGCCCCGCGCTAGCTGCAAGACCTTCCCGTCATCCACGACGGGAAACTCCACGTACCACCCGTCCTTTCGTTTGGTGAGTCCCATGAGACTTCCCTCCTTTGGTTATAGGTTGTTCACCAATCAGCTCGGATACTGACACCCCAAGGGCCATTGCCACCCGCTGGACTGAAGAAAGCCGGGGATCGAGACGCCCGGCCTCCATCTTCGCTAGGGAAACAAAATGTACTCCGCTTTTTTCGGCCAGCGTGCGCAATGACAACCCTTGTTGTGTCCGTATCGCTCGTAAATGTTCCACTTATGCATGTTAGCCGATAGACTAACTAATGCTCAAGGCCGTCTTTCAGGCATCGGCATCACGGTTTGTTGTTTAATCCAGTCCTCTAGTTTGAGAGGATCAAACTTGACCCGACTCCCGACTTTCACATAGGGAATCCGGCGCTGGCTGACCATCTTGTAGAGCGTATGGGGACTGATTCCTAGCCATGACGCTACGGCCTCAATGTCGAGGAGACGACTTGGTGGTGGAAGCTTGGAGGCACTCATGGCATGAGCCTCCTCTCCCACCGGTTGAGGACGGTTGTCCTTTGCCCTCTATGTCGATCCGAAGATAGCTCGGTCATTATCATGGGAATCCTTTGTAGTGATTGGTTAATCAATGGCATAGCTGGCCGCACATTGCCGAAGAAATATGTCCGGCCTGGCCCCTGGGTCCTACTCACCGCTTTCCTCATTTTTTTAGCCTGCTAGGCGGTCAGTTTTTGGCAAAATGGGCATAGTTTGGAGGACAGTCTCCGCTCGAATACCTCTCCTACCCATCCGATAAGGCCACAGGGGACAACGCCTGATTGGACACAGGCGAATCTCCTTGGGCTGATGATTGCTGCAGTCTATACACATACTTCGAATGGCTTTCCATAAATCAGCTTTTGGTACCACGAAATCATGTCCTCCTTAATATTGGGAACATTCCTAAAATGCCCCCATGAATGCTTCATTGTTAACGCTTTCCTCCAGCCCGTTTTTCAAGAAACAATACCTACCACAGGGGGGTAGGCCCCTTTTCTTATTATTAATGTGTGTTTGTGGTATCTATTGTTTCTTTTCCTCCTCTTGGAGGTCCTCCTTATGG
>JAGQKG010000352.1 GCA_020430245.1 Nitrospira sp. | reverse complement strand
AAAGGTGGCGGCTGTTCGGGGTTGAGCTATACCGTCAACTTCGATGACAAGATCGGGGAGTTTGATACCGTCACCGAAGTGGATGGCGTAAAAGTGATCGTCGATGCCAAAAGCGCCATTTATCTTCAGGGGATGACCTTGGATTATCAAAAGGACATGGTGAGTGGAGCCTTCAAATTTATCAATCCCAATGCCACCAAGACATGTGGGTGCGGAGAGTCGTTTTCAGCGTAAGATCAATCTCCTTCAATCACATCGTAACGAAACAACTCGGGCATGGGGCAGTTCACCATGCCCGAGTCGTCAGAGCCGGAAATCATGGAACACCAACATCAAGCTACGACAAAGGCCCGAGAGCTTCCGATGGCGCGCAGTATGTGTTGGCACTGCCAATCTGAGGTCACGGGAGAATATCTCTGTGGTCAATGTGTTAAAGTTCAGCCGCTTTCAAAGGACTTGGATTATTTTGCCTGCTTTCAACTCCCGCGTCTGTTGAACATTGATGAACAACAGTTGGAGCAGACATTTTATGAATTAAGTCGTACTTTTCATCCGGATTTTTATTCCACAAAAGATGAATCGGAGAAAGCCATTAGTTTAGGAAATTCCGCTTTTCTGAATGCCGCCTATCGAACACTCAAGGATCCCATTCAACGGGCGGAATATTTGATTCGGTTAGAAGCCGGGGCGGTGAAGGATATTCGATCGAATCCTCCAGCGGATCTATTTGAAGAAGTTCTTGAGCTGCAAGAGGATTTGGAGACGTTCCGACAACGAGCCCCCCAGGGCGCGTCACCTGATCTTGAGGATCTTCGAACAAAATTGCAAGACGAACGAGAGCGTTTGGAGAAACGTCAGGCTAAAATGGAAGAGTCTCTGCAGAGTCAGTTCAAACAATGGGATCAGTTGCAAGCACGCACCCCCCTTCCGGATCAGGCACGTGAGGAGAAAAATTCTATTTTGCGGGGTATGCAGGAAATTCTTTCCAATCGAACATACGTGCGCAATATGGTTAACGATTTATTGGAAACGACGGGCTAGTCATCATTTGAAAAGGAATATGTTGTGAGTCGCATTGTTGGGATTGATCTGGGAACGACAAACTCGCTGGTTGCCTTTATGGATAAGGAAGGGCCTCATGTCATTCCCGGCCCGGATGGGCAAACCAAAGTGCCTTCCATTGTGGGATTAACTGATAATGGCTTGATCGTGGGAGAGCCCGCAAAAGCTCATTTGATTCGTGACCCTTCTCACACCATTTATTCCGTGAAGCGTTTTATGGGAAAGGGGCTGAATGATGTGAAGGACGAATTGAAGTACTTCCCCTATCAGCTCCATGAAAAAAATGGGGTGATTCGGATTGAAATTGGAGCCCAAACATTTTCCCCGCCTCAAGTGTCCGCCATGATTCTGAAAGAATTAAAACGGCGAGCCGAGGAATATTTAAAGGAGGACATCTCCAAGGCTGTGGTCACCGTCCCAGCCTATTTCAACGATAGTCAGCGGCAAGCCACCAAAGACGCGGGAATGATTGCAGGGCTAGAGATCTTGCGTATCATCAATGAGCCGACAGCTGCTTCCTTAGCGTATGGCCTTCAGAAAAAGACACAAGGTCTGATCGCGATCTATGATTTGGGCGGAGGGACATTTGATATTTCTATTCTCAAATTAAAGGATGGAATCTTTGAGGTTCTGGCGACAAATGGGGATACTCATTTAGGGGGAGATGATTTCGATCAATTGCTCGTCGATGTGATGGTTGATGATATTTTTCAAACTCAAGGCATCAAGGTTGGGGAATTTCCCGATTTAATGCAAACCGTTCGGTTGGAGGCGGAACGTGTCAAAATCCGGTTGTCGGATGAAACCCAAACTCAGGCGGTGATAGGACTTCCCAATTCGACGTATGAAAAGCTATGGACGCGGGAGAGCATGGAAAGGTTAACGATGGGTTTAGTGGAAAGAACTCTAGCGCCTTGTCGTCTCGCGCTCAAAGATGCCGGATTAACGGCTAATCAGATTGATGAAGTGGTCTTGGTCGGCGGGAATACACGTATGCCGCTCGTTTGGCAAAAGGTAGAAGAACTGTTCGGGCAAAAACCTCACTCCGAACTGAACCCTGACGAAGTCGTGGCGTTAGGGGCGGCTGTTCAAGCTGATATTTTAGGTGGGCATACCAAGGATCTGTTGTTACTGGACGTGACCCCCTTGTCACTGGGAATCGAAACGATGGGTGGTGTGATGAGTGCGCTGATCCGTCGGAATACCACGATTCCAACCAGTGCAAAGGAAATGTTTACCACCTATGTCGATGGGCAGACCTCAGTAGATATTC
>JAGQKG010000351.1 GCA_020430245.1 Nitrospira sp. | reverse complement strand
TGGGAGCCACGCATCTTCTGCCCTTAGCCGAGCGAGAAGACCGTCCCTACAGTCTGGCCGCCATGGGCGGCGGCGTTGTGGTCGCTCTCGGCATCATCCTCACCCACGGCTAATTTTAAAAAGAATCTTTTATAACCAATCCAAGGCTAGAAGCTCTTTAATGTCCGATTTAAATTTTGTTCCACCAGAACATCTACCGTTAGGAGGGGAAGCTCATCCGGGCCTCTATGGGTTTGAAGATGAGGCAGGAAAACCTATGGCCGGAGGTGAAGCCATTCTTCCAATTTTGGTTCAAAGAAATAGCTCAAATTATGAATTAGTTGGAACGGGTTTCTTCATTACCGATTTTGGCGTTTTCGTTACAGCCAAACACGTTTTAGAAAAAGATCATGAATGTGGTCACAAGTTTTTTATCTGGCAACTCATCCCGCCTGATCACTGGGATATCATTCCTGTTGATCAAGTAAACATGCATCAGGAATTTGATCTTGCTGTGGGAGTGGTGAGTAGATCAGTCAATAAAGAAACGGGAGAAGAATTAATTCACACAAAACTCCCTCTTTCTTTAGCTAAACGAAATAAAGATGATCTTGTTGTTACATACGCCTATCCGAATACAGTTATAGACATAGAAAACCACGTTTTTTCCTTTAAACCAGACTTTTATGAAGGACGTATTACGGAGTGTTTTCCATCTGGAAGAGATATATCTTCTTTGCCGGGCCCTTGTTATCAAACTAATATGCGTATCCATCATGGAGCAAGCGGCGGCCCAGTTGCTTGTTCGGAGAACGGAAAGGTCTTTGCTGTTAATACATCAGGGTTGGATGGCGTTGATTTCCACATATCGTATGTATCCCAAATAGATCCCATCCTTGGTCTGACCCTTATGATGCCGGGAGAACAAGGTCCAGAAGAAGTTACCATTCAAGAATTGGCTGAGTTAGGCTACGTGGCAATTGATAAATAAATATCGACCTCATGTGAGGAGAAACTCCAGGCGGTTCTTCCAAACTATTGTGAGGATGGATGTCGAGTCGAAGCGACTGGATTCGGTAATTCCACTCTTTGCTCTCTTTTTCTTTCGATAGATGAATAGGGCGTTGTGGTAAGCTGGGATCCAACGACGCCCGTTGCTTATGGTGTTTCAAGGCCAGGAAAAAATTATATGACAAGGCCAACTAATCGGAATCTTCTTCGGATCGGACACCGAGGTGCGGCGGGACATGCCCCGGAGAATACGCTAGCTGCTCTGGAACTGGCTATTAAATTGGGTGTCGACATGGTCGAATTTGATGTCCGGCGATCGGCAGATGGAGCGCTGGTACTCCTTCATGATGATTTGGTCGACCGGACGACAAACGGAGAGGGACGGATTGAGAATTTGTCGCTAAGGGTTCTGCGGGAATTGGATGCGGGAGGGGGAGAAAGGATTCTTCTCCTTGAAGAAGCGCTCGCCTGTCTCAATGGAAAGGCAGGGGCGATGATTGAGCTAAAGGTGAGGGGAATTGCGGCTGACGTCTGTGCGAAAGTGAAGGCGGCTGAGTTTCAGGGGACAGTAATTTATGCTTCGTTTTTTCATGAGGAACTGTTACCGGTGAGAAGGTTGATAGGAGATGCTTTCACATTGGCGTTAATCGAAGACGTGCCTATACCTTACACGGCCTTTGCCACCGACGCTCAAGCGACCCATGTGGGAGTGGCGTTGGATGCTGTGACGCCATCGCTTGTAAAGGCGTTTCAGGAGCAAGGCATCAAGGTGTTCGTCTATACGGTTGATGAGCCTGAAGATATTGCCCGAATGAAGCAGCTGGGAGTCGATGGGATTATTTCCAACTTTCCCGACCGGATTTAGTCCGTCTTGCACCAAATTGCGTGTTCAGAAAAACTGGAGCTCCCACTAGTTTGGAACCATAAAATCGTAATGACCGACCAAGCCATCCGACATCTCTCCCGATGTGTCGGGCGCATAGTCCACGATCACCCTCTCTAAATCTATCGTCGTGAGCCCGGCATCTAGAATGACCACATCCATTGGCAGTAACTTTTGGTTCAGTTCATTGTTAGGGATGTGGTCGCCCCGGAAATAGAGCTGTGTGACCAGTTTTGGATGCCCTGGAGGGAATAGTTGGAAGTGTAGGTGGGAAGGGCGGTACAGTCCGGCTTCCAGGTCGATGGGGTAAAAACCGGGCACGATGGTTTTAAACCAATAGTCTCCCTGCTCATTGGTGACCGCTCGTCCCCAGTATTGAAAATACGCATCGTAGGTTCGGTGAACGATTTCTCCGGTCGTGGGATGGGGGAAACTCAACATGCCGTCATCCCCTTTATGGTTATATCGG
>JAGQKG010000350.1 GCA_020430245.1 Nitrospira sp. | reverse complement strand
CACCCGGGTGATGACCCACGAATACTCTTATCCGCAGCTTTACGTCGTGCAGGGGGACGAAGACTATAGCCGTTTCGACCGATTCCATGTGAACAAGGCTGACGACGGAACAGGGGTTGACGAGTTCGCGCAAATGCTCTATGGGAGGGGACTGGTCTTGCACCGCCGTCGATCGGACGGCATCGTCTTCACGTTGCGGGTAGATTGTTCAAAGGAGGGGACCGGCTGGTTGATGACCCACGATGGCGCCCAGCCGCATATCGGGAGCATCTCTCAGGCAACTCCCGGTACAAAAATTCTCGTACAGGCTATCGGTCCACCGTCATGGAGCATCAACTATGTGGACGAATAACAGAGCTTTTTGGCAGGCAGGGAGTCGAACTCTGTTTGCACTTCTGCTGGTTCCATTTCGTAAGCCGCATTGCATTCAACAGGTTGTGTGAGTCTAATGAACCCAACCTTCTCCGTCATACATTCCAGAACATACAAGATACCATATAATGGAGAGCCGATCGTCGCCTGGATATTAGGCTCGTATCGGTGATAGTCTCGCGTATTGTTGGATGCCGTTGCTTTCTCACCAAGCCTGGGGTGCGGTTTATGTTTGCATCGAGCGACCCACCGTCTGCATATTTCATGACGAACGATGAAGCAGTTTAGGGAGGCGACAATAGTCAATCAGAACACCACGCCTTGGTAAAACTAAGCCTTGGCCACGATCGACGCGTTGTGGCAGGCTTCGTAGAGACTGCGGCACCCATTTCAATCTAAGAGCTTCATCATGAATTCCTCAGTTGTTCTCATTCACGGCACCAACGCTGGGCCTTGGACCATGTCGAATTTTCGCGGGTATTTCGAGCAACGGGGATTTCATTGCCATAGCCCGGCTTACCGCCATCACGACAACCTGCCTTCCGATGCGACCTCCGCGCTCCTTGCGGGAATGAGCATTGCAGACTACGTCGAAGACATTGCTGAATTCGTGGAAACGTTGGACACCGCGCCGATCCTCGTTGGGCATTCCCTGGGCGGAGTGGTTGCACAAAAGCTGGCAGCCAGGGGACTTCCGGGCGCGATAGTCCTGCTTAATGGCAGTGTCAATTGGGGTGTTCTTCCCACAACCGACCAGGAGCGCGCGCTTGGCAAGATGCTCATGGCGGCGGGCCCGTTCTGGGAAGGCACGGTGCTGCCCGATTTCGAGACAATGGCTAAATTCGGACTCAATATGCTGGATCCGGCGGAGCAGCGTCGGATCTTCGATCGCTTGGGACCGGAATCGGGCCGAGTCATGTTCGAGCTATTCTTCTGGATGTTCGACGAGAATCAGACCACAAAGATTGACTACGATGCCATCACTTGCCCCGTTTTGATGGTGTCCGGCTCCAAGGATTTGGCAATCCCTCCTTCGACCGCTCGCCTGATTGCCGAACGACATGGTTCGCGGACAACCTTCCATGAGGCTCCAGGGTTCGGCCACTATCTGACGCTAGAACCCGAATGGAAGAAGATCGCCGAGATCTGCGGCGAATGGATGGTTGAACAGGAGACGACAGTCTGAACCACAGGATCGTGCTGTGGTCATTTTACCGATTCCGGTCTTAGCCTGGTACCGTGATTCACGAATGGCAGCAATGAGCAGTTGATCTAACAGTCCACCATAAGAAACCGATTTCTGCTCTTGGTCGAATGCAGAAGTGCGCAAAGCTGTTCCGGAATGTCTGCAGCCGACCCAAAGCGGACGTTAGAGTTTGCACTATGTTATCTGACCAAAATGAGGCCACCGTGAGCCTACCAGAACCAGACCAGGGCGATATATTTCTATTATTTAACGATTTGCCTTATGACTTTAGTGCGGATCTACCCTTACCGATCGGGAAGGGCGTTTGCTTAGATACTACTCCACAAGAATGGCTCGATGATTCAGAGCCAGGCCTAGCAAATTACCTCCTCCCTGGCTATAGCCTTCCAGGAGTGGGGCTTAACAACTGTTGCCTTCGGTGTTTTCATCGTCCCAACTCTACCGAGGACCTTTCTCCAAGGGACTTACTTTTCCTTTCAGTGCTTGCTCTTCGTTTGTACTCTCCAATTGGGATCAAGATTGGTGGCGAATTTTGTTTGGGTGGAAATAACGATCGTATTCAGGACCCAGCGCTACACCAGATAGCATCAAGTTGGAACCAAACGAATCTTGGGCCTTACACTCCTGCGGCAATCATCTTGTCCAACTCCATAGCTGTCAGACTGTTAGCTGTGAAGGGACTTAATCTTTCCAGGTTGCAAACCGCCCTAATTTTTTTTGGCCAAGTTACCATTGGCTTCTCGAGATCCAACCAGTTGTCTTACATG
>JAGQKG010000034.1 GCA_020430245.1 Nitrospira sp. | reverse complement strand
ATCCGATCACTTCGTTATTACCAAAAGGGCACCTTACATCCCGAAGCCTGGCTTTTAATTATGGAAAGCGATTACACCCAAATCTTGAGTGCCGTGAATTGGGATTCACTATTCCCGGAGCAGAACTCAGACTATCAAGTCCTAGACATAGGATGTGGAACCGGCCGATTTCCAAGATTGTTGCAGGCAAGACTTCCCTCGACCATACGCCTTCATTATGATTATTTAGATCCTTCGCACTATTGCCTCTCCACCTGCAACCAATCTCTACGCCAGCCGTTTTTTCCCAGACATGCCTGGCAAACCACTTGGGACCATGCGGAAAACTTCCTGACTCCAGATTCTTACGACGTGATATGGGCAATTCAGTCCCTCTCTTACTTGGATCATGCCTCTCTCCATACTTCATTGTCCCGGCTTATTGGGGCTCTACACCCAATTCGGGGAACCGCTTGTATTGTCCTTACCAAACAAGAATCCTTTTTTTCAAAACTTCATCACACCTTCTTTCAGGAATGTTCCCCTCATGCTCCAGTGCCCTTTTTGTCTGCGGAGGCGGCAGTTGCTGTTTTAGAAAAATTGAACGCAATCATCACTATTCGAGAAATAACCTGCACCCATAGCATTTCAATCCGGCATGATCGACTCTTGGAACAATACCTCCAACAAGTCGTCATGGATTCAACACCCCTGCCACGCTGGATGAAGCAGCCACGGGTACGGCAACTTGTAGAGTCCTCCCGTCATGGAGACACCTATCATTTTACCAATCCATATTGGCTCATATTGTGTACCCCTCCATCAGTGGGAACCGAAGGGAAGCTCCGGCTACAACGCTACCTTACATCGGTGACATCTCATAAACTCGCCTCCTAGGGGTCTCGCAAGCAAAACCGCCTCGAATTCATGTCAGGGAACAAAATTGTGTGACGTCTCCCCTATACATCCTTTTTCTCCTCTCCAGCTGAACCTATGGAAATTGTGATTACCAGGGCTGAAGGACGTCCAATCTTTTGTCGCCCCCGACATTGACCATTTTCCTAGCGTTATGAGACATTCAGGAAGCGAATCATTGATTGCCCCTCAATTCCATTCTTCAACGGTTTATGATCGAAGGAGCACTGTTTTATGTCAAAAAACTTAAAAAAAAATAGCCTCTCCCTGACTGAAGGACCGGACCGTGCTCCCGCTCGTGCGATGCTCAGGGCCGTCGGCCTGACCGACGACGACTTTACCAGGCCCCTCATCGCGATTGCCAATACCTGGTCGGAAATCACCCCTTGTAATTATCATCTCCGCGACCTCGCTGCGAGTGTAAAACAAGGAATTCGTGAGGCGGGAGGGACCCCCATCGAATTCAACACGATCGTGGTCTCAGACGGGATCAGCATGGGAACGAAGGGTATGAAAGCCTCTTTGATTAGCCGAGAAGTAGTAGCGGATTCTATTGAGTTAGTGGTTCGAGGACATCTATTTGACGGAGTGATTGCCTTATCGGGTTGCGACAAGACCATACCAGGATGCGTGATGGCACTGGCCCGTCTAAATCTTCCATCCATCATGCTCTATGGAGGCTCTATTATGCCTGGAGAATTCCATGGAAAGCCTGTGTCGATCCAGGACGTCTTTGAGGCCGTAGGGTCACACGCCAAAGGGAAAGTGACAACGGAAGAGCTGATTGAATTAGAACGACGAGCCTGCCCAGGAGCCGGCGCCTGCGGCGGTCAATTTACAGCAAATACCATGTCAATTGCGTTTGAGTTCTTAGGAATTTCCCCATTGGGTTTCAATGGCGTGCCTGCCCTCGACCCCAGAAAGCACCAAGTGGCCAAGGAATGTGGAAAAATCCTGATCAATCTCCTGAAGAACGATCTTCGCCCACAGGATATTATTACTCGCCCAGCATTGGAAAACGCTATCGCGGCAATTGCCACTACCGGTGGATCGACCAATGGCGTCCTCCATTTATTAGCTCTTGCCCATGAAATGTCACTCCCATTAAATATTGACGATTTTGATGTCATCAACCGGCAAGTCCCGCTCCTTGCGGATCTGAAACCAGGAGGTCAATTCATGGCAGCCGACCTCTATCAGGCAGGGGGCACTCCATTGGTGGCAAAATGGCTTTTGGAGTCTGGCCATCTCCATGGAGACCAAATCACCGTTACCGGACGAACATTAGCTGAGGAAGCGGCCACAGCCACGGAAACTTCCGGCCAAAAAGTTCTCTTTCCCCCTTCGCATCCAATAAAACCAACAGGAGGATTAGTGATCCTGAAAGGCAACATTGCCCCGGAAGGCTGTGTCCTCAAAGTGGCTGGTCATGCCAAATTAACACACCATGGCCCAGCCAAAGTTTTCGACTGTGAGGAAGATGCGTTTCAGGCAGTCCAACAAGGAAAAATCGTGGCCGGGGATGTGGTCGTTATCCGCTATGAGGGGCCACAAGGTGGGCCAGGGATGCGAGAGATGTTAGGCGTGACGAGTGCTATTGTTGGGGCAGGATTAGGCGAATCAGTGGCCCTTTTGACGGATGGACGGTTTTCAGGAGCTACCTATGGCTTCATGGCTGGACACGTTGCCCCTGAAGCTTCAAAAGGGGGACCGATTGCGGCGATTCAAAATGGAGACCTGATTCATATCGATATTACTGCACGACGTCTGGATGTTGAGCTTTCAGATCAAGACATTCAAGCCCGTTTGGCAGAATGGACTCCGCCAACACCACGATATACAACTGGCATCCTGGCCAAATATGCCAAGACGGTGTCCTCCGCATCCCTGGGAGCCGTGACTTCTTAGCGGAGTATCCTCCAGAGAGTAGTGTTTATTTTTTGAGAGGAACGTTCAACTTCTTTTGGGCAATTTGAACCGATTGAAAGGCCTTGTCCTTTTGCCCAAGTGCTGCTTCCTGTTCCACCTTTTTTAGGAAATCCTGTGGTCCGTGAACAGGGGCATATGTGAGTGTCACCACTACATCCATTGATGGCGCATCCTGTGGTGTGGGAAATGTAAAGACCTCTACCCGCGTTTCTTCAGGTTTAAGAAGGGTGTCGTGCAGTACCTTTTTTGCCTCAAAATCAAAGACAGTCTCTTTTCCTTCCGCATTACCAAACGTCCGCTCATAAAACCGTTGTTCATTATAAACCTTTTTGAGGTTTTTCCCAAAAATAGAAAGATCTACGACGACCCGAGACCATCCAGGATGCGGCAAAGGCAAATTATGCGGAACTAGGCTCTGAATACTGACCTGGACTTGAGAAGTGTCGGCAGTGGTCTCGGTGGTAAAATCCAAGGTAACAGCTTCCGCGCGCACTTTTCCAAATCTACCTGGGAAACTGTGATTGGCGACCTTCCTAACCCTTTCCCCATTAGCAGATTCATCTACTGCTTCTGGCATATGGCAGGATTGACAAGGCTTCCCACTTGTTTCAGCTTTGGTTTTTTCCCAAGATCCAAGCCAACCAGGGATGCCCTTGGCAGAGTCTGTGGTCTTTGGGAGTGAATCATGACAGGTCACGCAGAATTTGGAATCCCGATAGAGTTCCTGCTTCTGTGATTGATGCGCCAGATTCTCAGCAGCTTTATCATATCCTCCAAAAATCGTCGTCCCCAATTGGAATGTTGGCGTTGGTGGATGCGAATTCATGTCCACATCTTGGATAAGATGGCATTGGGGACATCCGACTCCATCCATCTGTGGATCCTTTGATTGAACTTCCTTAATAAAACGAGGCAAGTGCTCCCCATATTCAAGAATGTGCGGAGCATGACAACGAAAGCACATTGCGTGATCTTTTTGATCGGTTGAAGCAAGAAACTGGTCCAACGCTACTCGAAAAGGGGCAGTCACAATAGAACGCGATTGAGCCGAAGCTTCCCATTCTTCGAAAACCCTCAGGTGACAGCGTTTACATTTTTCAGAATTGGGAAATGCTTTTTCTAATGGTTTTTTGTTTGAAGACGATTCACCTGCAACAGAATCAAGAAGAGGGGGCAACAGCAGGATACATCCCAACAACAGCAAAAATATCCCACCCCTTACACCTTCGGCTCTCCCTTTGTAGCTTTTGCTCATCAGACGATCCTTTTATGTTGTTCAACCAAAAATCTGCACGTTCCGGCCGTCTATAAACTCATGGTCCGAAACGTGAGGAGCCGTGGGGAAGAATAATCATTAATTATGCGTTCGGCATTTTCCCGTTCTTTACCGGTCGCAAGGCTTTCTAAGAATTTCGTGGCAAGGGCCTGAGAGGGTTCAGGAATGAGAGAATAACTCACTGAGGCTTCAATTAGGGAAGCCTCCGAATCTTGGGGAACCTTCAACGTAAATGGGATATGCCTGGTTGTACCTCCATTGACAAAGGGTCGGGGGATCGGACCACGAAGCAGTTCCTCAAATGTCCGACCAAACCGTTCTTGATATTGATCGATAACCTGTCCATCTGAATTTTTAAGCGTAATCGTGACATAAAATTGTTTTAACACTGGATCGCCACCGGGAAAGGTATGAGGCAAAGCACCATTTCGCACCAGGACCTCACCCTCAACCTGTCCCTTGACCTTTTGAACGTCAATATCCACTCTCGAAAACCATTCGGCCTGTAAATTTCTATTACTCAGCATAATCCCTGGAATCACAATACCTTGGAACCAGTGCCGCCCGATTGGACGAGTGAGAGCTCCACGTTGAGAGGTTGAACTCCCCGTAGACCGCTCCATATGACAATCCTGACAAATAGTGCCCTTCAAAATTTCCCCTGGGATTTCAGGCCGAGTAACGTCCTTTACCTTATCAAAATGGCAGGATGCGCAGTAATGGGCCCCTCGATAAACATCCGCCTGCCCAGATGGATGCACGAGATTTTCCTCTGGTTCGGCGTAGGGTCCGTAAAGAGTCGCCCCGGATTTAATTTTGAATGTGGGGTGCCCGTAGGCATTTTCTTGAATGCCTGTTATGAGGTGACAGGCACTACAACTAATGCCTTCTATTTTTGGCCGTTTTCCTCCTTTCATCACTTGATCAATAATCCGATCAGTGTGCTGGGGGAATACGGTTACTGCAGGAGCATGACAAGCAAGGCACCGAGTGCGTGCCTCCTGATCGGGATCCGTCTGAAGCCACAAACCTAAGACTGTTTTAAACACCGGGGAGGTAAGTGCCGTCCCATGAAGAAGAGCTCCATCCACCCGTCCAAAGGTTTTTAAATCCATAGTCTGCTCACGCATTCCCTTCCACTCTTCATAATGCCGGTCATGACACTGTTTGCATTGTTCGGAAGGTATAAAAACTTGCTCAATTTCCTCGATCCAGGATTCTTCTCCTTCACCATCAACTGTGCCTGGCTGTTGACCAAACCCAACTCCAGATAAACAAGAAATCCCTAAAATGATCATTAAAATCCATCGGTTGTGCATGGATATTATTTCCAATAACCGAAAGATTTTACTAAACAGATTCTTCATGCAAATGATTTAATCCTGAAGAATTCGTACAAAGTGGAAATTAAGTCCCCCGGTTACCCCTTGATTGTCAGGATCCGCAGGTTCATAAGTTGCGACAGTAAAATTCTTTGTGGGGAGGGTTTGCTCCAAGGCCGTTCCCAAATCTACCAGTGTGTGAATTTCATATTTATCAACCTCCTTAATGATCGCTTTCACCTTTATCCCTGATAATTCAGCAGGAGACCCTCCTATGACCGCATATACCACAACGCCTTCGGCTTTGGTCAATCCAAGAATTTCCTTGACCTCCTCGTCTACTTCTCCTAC
Organism: Nitrospira sp.; assembly: GCA_020430245.1. GTDB lineage: Bacteria > Nitrospirota > Nitrospiria > Nitrospirales > UBA8639 > Nitrospira_E. Next base: position 19,731 of record JAGQKG010000034.1, on the reverse strand, counting down.
ATCAATTCCAAATTGTTCCGCTAAAATCAAGGCTTTTTCATCGGTCATATTTTCATTTGCCGGTTGACCAAAAACTTCTGCCTGAAGAACCATCAATCCAAACAACAGACAACAACATATTAAGAAAAGTTTTGTTCCGCCTGTAGATCTCATCCTCCGCATTATTGGGACCCCGCTGCTGACCTATGCGTGGATTCAATTTCTCCTACCCCATTTTGAGATGGGACCTGAACAGGATCAATAAGCAGTTGCATCCAGGAGGCAACAGATTTTTGACCATTTCGCTCCTTATTTTCTCCATTCCATACAGCAAAGGCTATGGCTTGCATTCGCCCAGGAACCAGCATCGCCTCATTGTCCAAGTCATCGCCCATGGACGTTAGCGCCCGCTTCATAACCACTCGCCATAGGCCATTTTTCCACTCCGCTTGTCCTTGAATCCGTCCCTGCTGCTCCTTGCTAGTTAGGGTGCTAAACCCCCCTCCCACAAGGTCCTCGACCGAAGAGGGCCGACGCGGGATCACTTCAAAGCGGCGAGGACCTGATTCCCCACGCTTAGACTCTTTGGCACGCTCGGCACGCCGATCCACGTCGCTTTGCCAATCCGCTTTCCAATGCCAAATATTCACATAATGATCGAGTTGGCCCATACAAAAAAAGGCGGGGGCATCTCCCAAAGGAAGAGCCACCGCAACTCCATCCCTGAAGACCCCAGGGGTCAAGGATTCATTAATTGTGGCATCCTGCCATTCCAACAAAAACGCAATTTCTTTCCCGTTATGAATTGAACGGATAGAGAGGGCCCGTGCACTGGGCTCCGGCCATACCGGTCTAGTAATGATTTGGCCACTGAGGGGAACAGGGAGCGGGGCCACGGTTTCCCACGCTGAATCGGAAGGATGAGTAGGTACGTCCCCTTTTGAAAAATGTGCTAGGACAACCATTCCCTGAGAACTGACAAGGGGGACTTGGTACCACGTCAATCCAAATAAAACCACCACAGGAAAAACCACGAACAAAAAAATCCGTTTTTTAGCGTGAATTGTGCTCAATCCTCGGTTTCCTTGGAAATTTTAAAGATTCAATACCAAAGATAATTCAGATATGAGAAAAATCAGTCCATTATTGAATACAAGAACCTCGCGCATCCATTCTCATTCTTTATTTGAGTGCGTGTTTTTCACATTACAATCCTATCCATATGTTGAATGCAGAGTGCCAACCGGAAAGAATGTTTTAAGAATTTCGAACAAAAATGGCCAAGGAGAATCGACAGAGTCCGACCAACAGGACAAGGGAAGAAAAGCGTAAGGAATAATATAGCTTGGAACTAATAAGTGGGGCAGCAATTTTTTACTCACTGGGGCAGGAGCGGCTGCGCCGACGACAGCCAATCTCTAGTGAAAAATCAGATTAGCCTCGTTATCGTAATTTCACCCGACGAATTTTATTTTCATTCCGTTCACAAATATACAAATACCCCTGTGAGTCCAAGGTCAAGCCAGCTGGGGTGTTCACAATCGCCTCAATGGCCATAAGGCCATCACCATGTTTCAACATCCCAGCATCTTCTTTTGCCACAAAGCGAGCAGCACCGCACCCACCCATATTTTTATCATCATAGCCACTATCACCATTCCCCGCTATGGTAGTAATCACCCCAGTCTGGCTATCGACTTTACGAACCCGGTGATTCATGGAATCGGAAATATAAACACTTCCATCTGAGTCCACAACGGCGCCTTCAGGGACATTAAGCATGGATTTCACGGCTAACTTTCCATCACCGTCAAACCCATAACGGCAGATTCCAGCTATGGTGGACATCGTGCCCGTTTTCCGATCTAACTTTCGAATGCGGTTTGTTCCCTTATCAGTGAGATACAGATCGCCATGTTTGTCCACATCTATATCGACCACGTCATACAACTTACACTCTAAAGCCGGTTTGCCATCGTCAAGATATAAGGATAAATCTAGTCCATCTGAACACCGTGGACGCAACAAACCTTCATCGTTGCTAAAATCTATCCCAATCGCATCGCCAGAAAGGACAATGAGATTTTGCGCTGTCAGTGGACTCACGCGCTCATCATCTTCTGCCGTCCAACACCCAGCTATCGTCGTAAGCATTCCTGTCTGAGGATTATAATGACGAATGCGATGAGCTTGAGTGTCTGCAATATAAAGATGATCCTGATCGTCGATGGCTATGGCTGCAGGATAGGTTAAATTGCACTCCAAAGCTGGTCCATCACCATTAAATCCCCACTGCCCCGTTCCGACAATAGTCGTAATAATTCCTGTATCCGCATCAATTTTTCGAATTCGATTGCTACCTGAATCACAGACATAAATATGATTATGAGAATCACACAAGACATCTAAGGGAAGGTAAAGCCCGGCTTCCCCACAGGGACCGTAATCTCCGCTATAGCATGTCTCACCGGTCCCTGCGAAGTTATGCAAAAGCCCTGTTTCCATGTCCACACGCCTGATTCGGTCAGAACCAGATTCGGCAATGTAAAAAAACCGACCATCCCGGTCAACGGTAATATGGTTAGGCAGCGGAATTCCAGATTTCACCGCTCGCTTGCCATCACCTGTGCTACGAGACTTTCCATTACCGGCAAAGGTTTCAATCACCCCGACTTCTACCGCGGTTTCTATACTCATAGACAATTCACCCTTTAACGTTTATTCCCAAAAAAATCTGGCGTCCGTTCACCACCACGGGAAATACTTTAGCCCTTGGCCGTTTTAGCAAAATTAGGCCTTAGATGAGGCAGGAACCTGTTCCGGTGGAGCCGGCTGGACTGTTGCCTGGGGCATTGGAGAAACTGGTTCTACTGGGGCGGTATGCATAGGCTGTGAAATTTGCGCTTGAGCATTGCCTTGGTTGGCCGATGTCGTGTTTTCCGCCTGTGCCTGTGGGTCCAGGTCATATGCTTCAGCCTCTTGAACAGATTTTTTGAAACCTTTGATCGCTTTTCCAACCCCTTCGCCCAATTGTGGCAATTTTCCCGCCCCAAAAATGATCAGCACAATCATGAGGATGAGAATTAATTCTGTAAATCCTAAGCTTCCAAACATGGTACCTCTCCTTGTTGGGGTATCACTTTTTTACCGTTTCTCGCGAACGCTTGTTAAACCGATCCTTGAGACGATTTCTGGCCTCTTCCGCTTGATCAAACATCTTACACTTTTCATAGGTGTTAATGAGATTGTAATAGGCCAATGGTTCAGCCTGATTATTTTCAACGGCCTCTTCCATGATCTTCACCGCCATATCAGGTTTTTTGAGATTTAAGGCAATTTCCATGAGCTTAAAACTCGACTCCAAATGACTTGGATCAAACTGCAGTACTTTCATATAAGCCTGCATAGCCATGTCTAACGTATTAAAGTCGGAGACATTGGGGTCATCCAATTTTTCATAGACCCCAGCCAAATTATACCAAGCAATCGGATCTTCAGGTGAAATTTCGATCAAACGTTCGAAATACTCTTTGGCCTCCAGAAATGCATTTTTGTCATTATAGAGTCGACCGACGTTAAAAAGTGCAAGAACATCATAGGGGTTTAATTCCAGCGCTCGTTTAAATTGAGCCGTGGCCTCATCCAACATACCTTTTGTTCCATAGATCGTTCCAAGATTCGAGTAGTACATAGCCAAAGACCGATCCATTTCTACCCGAATGCCCTCTGCCATCTCAATCGATTTCTTTACCTCCGCCAGAGCCTCATCCATCCGTCCTTTATTAAAATAGAGTTCACCCAATCGACACCGTGCCTGAAAGTCATCCGGCTCCTCGCTCAACAACTTTTCAATTTCAGCGATTTCCTCATCGACCGTCAAGGGGCGTTCTTCTGTGGTTGTTTCGCCCGACTGTGGGTTCATTGTTTGGCTTCCAGCACTTTGTTCTTCCATTGCTTGTGTCCTAACTACTGTGTTTGCCCGTAAATGGGACGAATTGGTTGATAGACTATCCCCGCTTGGGTTTTCTTACGAAGTTTCCCTAGAGTTCCTCTTTTATCAAGATTTAGCAACATTAACCCAAGCACTACCATCAAGGTCAAATGTGATAATTGAAGCGCATAGCCAGCCATAAACATGAGACCCAGTCCATATCCTGCTAACCGACCGATCAACACCAATTTAATCACGGTATAGGCCCAGCAGGTAAAGCCCAACACATAAAATGCAAAAGGGAGATAAAAGGTATAGCCCATTCCCATTTGAAAAATCCAGCCTATCCCCTCACCAGCCTTTCTGACTTCTTTTGCCACTTCGGGACTCCAAAGAGAAAGGAAATAATCCATGAATAGTAGGGCTAGAAAAGCACTACTCCCGCTTATAACCAAAGTAAATCCCCACCGACGTTGTTGCTTGTTTTTGGTAATAATTGAAGTGGTCCCATAGGCCCAAAACACCAGAATGCTTGAAAGAACCATTAATGCCTCCCCAAGCCTATTACCTTCATGCACCAGCGGTGGGGCATCAAAAATATTGAGCCATCCATAAGTCGTCGACATCGTCTGATAATATAACCACCCGCTAATCCCCAGAAAAAAACTGCCCACCATAACCCGCTGGCTAAACACCCGGTGAGTGGCCCAGTATTCCAAAACAAGAAATAGGATCAACCCAAACGCCAAAAGATTATAGACAATGGTTCCGATCATGACCGGAGGAAAGAATAAATAGCCCACTGTACAGGCTACCAATAAGGACGCCAATGGAATAACAACCTTATCCCACTCTCCAGCCCATAGCTTTGTCCGTATTTTTTGAACCAGCAATATACCCAAAATCAGAAAGACCAGAATGGCAGTCATATTCAACAGTACAAACCCTAATGAAGAGAGTGTACGAAATCCGATCCTGACCGCTTCATATTTTTCGGCTAACTTGCCCAGATGCATACCCAACCGCGAAACCAGCCGATACAGAATCAGTTCAAAAAAGGCAGCAAACAGCAAACTCTTGAGACCCCATTCAAAAAGAAGTCCTGGGCCGTCAACTCTTTCCTGATTTTTTTCGGTGGTAGAAACCATTTTTTTGAACTTCAGATATTGAAATGCATGGGCATTGGCCTAAACGTTTATCTAGGGCATCTTCTTCTCTAAACCCTAGAGGGTTCCCCCTCAAGCTTTTTATTATGACGCGTGATATATAACAACCCATCCGCCATGGAATAATTAAATGGCAATTCACACACAACTTCGCTAATCTTTTCATACACATATTGGTACACTTTTTCAGCCTGCTCTGGAGTCATTCCCGATTTTACTTCATAAAAGAACCCCAAACTCAAATCTTCCGAAGCTGGGCGCATAATTCGTTGAATCCCATACCCCCCTGGATCACTCATAATAGGGGCTTCCTTTTCTAAATCAAACAGACACGGTTGACAGGAAAACCCATAGGAGGAATTTAGCTTCGTATTATTAACAATAAAATTCAATGTTTCCAATGATTCTTCTTCTGTTTCGGTCGGGAACCCCACGATCACATAGCAATGCACCGCAATCCCAAGATCAACACAATCTGAACAAATCCGATCAACATTTTCTTGGGTAATTCCCTTCACCATAAAGTCCATCAGCCTGGCATTATAGGTTTCCAATCCAAAGACAATTTTCTGACATCCTGCCTCCCGCATTGAGGTCAATAACTCGCGAGATAAATTCTTCTCAAATCGCAACTCGGCCGTCCACTGTAGATCTAATCCTCGATTAATAAGTTCCTTACACAACCGTTTGGTTGGCGAAAGGGCAAGACACTCATCCGTAAAGAAAAAATACGGTGTATCATATTTATGGGACAATGCTTCCAATTCATCAACAACCTTCATCGGATCTTTTTGTCGAAAATTTTGATGATCCAAAGTCAGAGCGCAAAAAGCACAATCCTTGTAATAACACCCTCTAGAAAATTGTACTGGCAACACCGTATGGGGGGCTAAATATTCACCCAGGGGAAAGCCGTCATAATTTGGGGCGGGGTGGTCTGCAAGGTTTTCTGAGTAAAATGGCTGGTTCACAATAATTTTTCCATCCTGCCGCCAGATGAGATTCGGCACTTTACTAAAATCCTTTTTCCCGTCTAGCTGATTTATCAGCTCCAAAAGAGCCGTCTCACCTTCAAACACAATGAAATCATCGGTTAATTGAAATAACCTATCACACCGCCTGAGATTGTCCACCAGCCTTGTAAAAATACTTCCTCCGACGGTTACGTGAACCTCGGGATGAATTTCTTTTATTAATTTACACAGAGTTAGACCAGGGATGATCTGTGATGTTGCAGTAATGGAGACGCCAACAAAGTTTGGAATATCTTGCCCAAAGGCCGGAAGGAAAAATTTCCGATAAAGCTCAAGATACGGATTTTGGTGTTCATCGTGTATAGCTTGAAAAATTTCGCGTGAAGAATAGATTGAATACGCGAATTGGTTGTCTACCACTGTCATCCTGGTCGGAAAATATAAAGAGGATACAACCTCTAACCACCGATCAATCAAAAAAAGGCATTCTCGGTACCGCTCAATATCGTAAAATTCTTCACCACGCAAAGAGGCTTTAACGGGTTCAATTTCATCTATCAGATAAGGAAATCGGTCAAGTGATTCAACCACACGAGCGTAGTGCTCCTTGCTCCCATGGCCGGTTTCTCCCGAAACCGATCCTTCCAGCTTTTTCACCAATTCAACCAACCGAGGATGAATATCTAACCCAAATTCTTTAGTTAAAACTCTATCAAGTAACTCAATATTTAAATCACGCTGTTGATGAATTGGAACACCTGATTTTTCAAGAAAGGCGGAAAGGCAGGGAATACTCAAATATGGCTGAGAGGGATGCCAACTTGGTGGGAATAAGAGAGAAATTTTCACAACGAGGCTCCCAGGTAACGGGGATAACAAGAAACACAAAAATTGCTTACTTTAAATTTATACACGTCACATTCTGTTCAATGCAACAATTTGCCATTTCTTGTCGCAAAAACCTTTACATATTTTGACAAGGGAGATATGTCCATTATAAAAAAAACCTCCGGCAATTTTCCCCATTACTGGAGTCCATTGCCGGAGGTTTTCAAACTCAGTTAACGTCCTATACGAAAAAGGACCGGATACAGAAAAGACAGAAACTTAGTTTGGCATTTGAGCCGTAAACCAAGTTGAAATTCCTTTCATTCCGTTTCGTTCTACGTTTGAGCCATCCCAGACTGCAAATGCTACTGGGAAGCTTGCCCCCGCCGCGAACTGAACGTCATTAGGGTCTTGAGTCTTGAGACTCCGCTTCATAACTACTCGCCAGGTCGGACCGCTGCAGCAGCCTCCCTTCAATGATCCATACGGCTCCCATAATCCATTCCCCACCACGTCTTGGGAAGCTTGAGTAGTCAACGTACTAAATCCATTAGCATTCAAATCTTCGACTGATCCTAACCGCAGGTTTGGATCGGACATGATATTGCCAGACCAAATACCAGGATTAAATGGCCCTAAGCTCCGACCAATACGATCAGGATAGGTTACACCACCAGCTGGCTCTTCGTAGTAGTAATCCCAAGCTATTGAGGGATACTGATTATCCACATCCCACATACCGGCTACGCCAGCTCCAAGATCTTTTTGCCATTCCGCATTCCAACGCCATATGTTGACCGTCCCACCAGACTGGCCCATGCATTGGAATGGAGGAGCGCCAGCTGATTGCACAGGGAATTGCACCGCTACTTGATCACGGAAATCCTGAGGACCAATAGTAGTGTTATTTAATGTTTGATCACCCCAGTTCGCCCAAACACCGATTTCTTCGCCATTTGTTGCCATCTTGATCATCACAGTTTTCACTGAAATGTTCGGGTGCATTGGGGTCGTTATCGTCTGCCCACTTAACGGAGCGACGATACCAGGCACGGATTCCCATACAGGATTTGCCGCATCCATTGGGATTGGGCCAGTAATTTTGCCAACCGGAATCGTAACCGGTTGCGAGACGGCCAGCGGAATCTGTCCCATAGTCAAACCGACACAAACTACAAGGACAGACAGAAGAACGCCAAACACCAATCGTTTGTTACGCGTCTGCACCAATCTCATAATGACGCATCCTCCTTTGATAAAAGATTAAAACCGAAAAGACTGCTAACTAACTGTCTCATACAAACCCTTCACCACTTAAAACCAAATTTCAAAAATGATAAAACCCAAACATTCACTACGCATTTCCTGATTGGCCCGATGTCCCACTTTCCTTATCTAAAAAAGCATCTGCCCCAACTTCACTCATCAGAAGGCTCAGTTCATTTCCCTGATCCTGAGCACCACATTCAAAGCTTTGGCCTTCAGGGTTGTTGTATGCCGCGGGGCGATAATCAGTTTCTGAATAAGGCTGAGGTGTCACCCCTAGAAATGCAATGTCAAAAGCAATCCAATTGGATGTAAAATCAGCCAAAATTTTGTAAAAACCGTAATCGGCCTTTCTATTTAACATTCCTGAAAACAAAGGAACCCATCGTCCAATATGCTCTTTAACGAATTTTTTTTCCGCTTCAATGACGGTTTTCAGTTTTTCTGCTCCATCATGAAGAATGGCATATGATTCTTTATATGCCAAATAATGCATAAACTCTAACTCTACACTCAAATGATCCAGACGCTCATGAATATCGGGAGAAAGCTGAAGGCCAAAGGCACTATAAAAACCCGCAATGTCTCCCATCACGTATGACTGGCCAAAAACATGATCATTGCCAAACAATGTTTCGTATGGCGGACAATCCAACGCGATGACATTACTAAACACTCGTCGATGCTCATCTCGTAAATCTTGAAGACTCCAGTTTTCTCCTTCTGATGCCACCCAAGCTTCAATGGAATCAAAGCTGCCCACCAATGCATCAAGACGCTCTTGCGCTTCTTCTCCTCCTATATTTTGCAGCTCGTTTTTCAGCCCTTCTAAGGCCAATTTCCCATCTTCAACAAATTCACCGCTCTGAAGGTAGTCCAGAAATTCCTCGTCTTCTGGATAAAGATACCCCCAGGACACCAGCAGGTAAAGTTTGCTCCGACAAAGTGCCCGATCAACAGCTGGGGCATCTTTTGGAGAAATCTTGACGGCCTTCTCGCTTTCGGAATTTGGCATTCCGTTTTTTCCTAATTTTTTCCCTTCTTTAACGCCTGATGTCATATTTCACCTAACTTTATAAAGTTTTCATTTCACAAGCATTTGGTTCAATTAGGATTATCGTCAGGGCCAATAAGGATTCATGAAAAAGGGATCAGATAATAGGACAACAGACCCATGAAGTCAAGACTTCAATATCCCTGATGGCCCACCAAGTTTCAGAATATTTGAACAACCTGAATACCTAATTCCTACTTAGAAAATCCACATAGAAAAACCCTCTTTTACGCCTCCATCCATTCGTCACCCCTCCCTGCTAAAGGTCCATATTCTCACTTTATCTTTTTGATAGGTAACCCCAGCCACAAATCACTACGCATAAAATAACACATAACCCTCACCTAGGAAAAATCCGAATAGCGGCACGGTCATTCACCGTTCCACAAATGTATTGGCATATGCCACAACCCACGCATACAGAATCATCTACACGAATATGATATGAGGCAAAATCCATCGATAGAGCCTCCGTAGGACATTTAGAAACACACGCATTGCAGCCGGTTCCTGCCGTACACATTTTTGTCAAAACTTTCGCCACTCCCATATTCACCTGGAAACGATTCGCAACAGGTAAAAGAGCCTCGGTGGTACAAGCCCCAATACAAGGGAGATCATCACATAATTTGCATGGGCTTTCTCCTGGGTAGATAACGGGAGTATCATTACTCAATAGCACTTGAATCGCATCATGAGGACAGGCTTCGACGCAATCAGCGCATCCAGTACAGCGCTCCAAAAACAACTCTTCATCAACGGCTCCTGGGGGGCGGAGCCATTCCGTTTTCTCAGGAACAGGCTGCTCCTTTTTTCTCGGGGACGGAGCATCACGATGCTTCACGAATTCTTGAACAGTTGCGCCAATGGAAATTGCCGAATGTCGAAGAAACATTCTTCGACCTAATACTGGATTAGAAGAAGGTTTGTTTGGCAAATCGGATTCCGACATCACAACACTTTCAACGGTCAATAAGCCATAAAAATCCAACGAAATTTGGTTCGCAAAAAAGTGTTTTTCGAAATTATACCACTCCGGAGGCCCGCAGCTTATACACTTCCACGCATCTGTCACAAGCCCCGTACTCCACATCCCACCCTGGGTGGCTTTCACGAATAAAATCTAAGACAAACCCCTCTAGCGTCTCATCCATGTTTTCTACCCAGCTATAGGTTGGAAATCGGCACAGAGGACATGGAAACCCCGGGAGGAGCATGGGCTTTGTAGGCACATCTGGAACCTCACTGTCCTCAACCTCAATGGCTCTCTCAATCACACGTATCGTATCCGAAGCCATTTCTACTAATTCGGCATGGGTAAGATAATCCGTCTGCCAGATCCCTTCAAACACGGACTCTACCTGACCAGGAGGAATTTTTCGATACCAAGAACGGAATTCCCGAAACCGATATTCCTTGGAAAACATCGGCTCTTTGCCTGTTCTGGCAATTCGACTATCGACATGAAGGTTCCACAGCACACGATAACGATTTAAAATCAAATGTTCTTCCCCAGGGTTTAATCCCACTTTTGTGTCAGGATCATAACCAAAAGCCTCATCTAGCATGTCGGAAATATGGGTTAACTCATGTCGTAGGTAACGGGTAATGGCTGGGTCATAAAATCGCCGAGGTATCAATTTAATCCCCACCCCTTTCTTTCCAGCCTCTTCAAATTGGCGAGCGAGTTTTTCCTCAACCATCCCCCACTTCCGGAGAACATCAACTCCTTCCTGATCTTCTTTCAATACACCTCGCACCAACACAATCCCAGTTTTTTCTCGCAAAACCGGAAAGTCATCAAAAGCATCACGAAGAATTTCGGCAAACCCCCATTTAGCAAATAAATGTTGATAGAGTCGCTTGAACTCCGGATCTCGATCATCAAGGGAAAATTTCTCGTAAATAGGATCGGCAAACTCATGGAACTCATTAAAATAAGTTGGGTCGCCTTCACGTTCAGTTTTTTCAGCAAACGAATCAATCACCTCCTGTAGGAGGGCGGGTTGAAAACGAATTTCCATGAGCAAACCTCCGTTTACCGCAAGATCACTGCAAGACGACTTTTGTTTCGTCGGAAGATGATCACCGTATTAATAAATTCACATTTGATTTGGGAGGTCGCTACCTTGACTCCCTCGAAAAGCGCCGTTTAGTATCGTAACTAGTTGAATTATAGGAATGCGTTTTCCCTTTTGGCAAGCGCATCCCATTACTTACATACATAGCATTTCCAGAATCCGTATAATCAATGTCATTTGATGTCAATCTGTTTCGGAAGCGAGGAATTTCATGACCCAGCCAACAAGTCCTGACACACTGAGTTCCAATCCCGGATTGCCCCATAATCCTGATTTGCAACCTCCGCCACTCATCGATTCACTGGCCTATTGGAAAAGCGGGGCCCGCGAGCTGAAGTCGTTCCGTGGTCACACGCAGGAAATATGGGCTGTTACCTTTTCCCCTGATGGTCTGACACTAGCAAGTGGAGGAAATGATCGCTTTATCAGGATTTGGGACATTGAAACCGGCCGCCTCCTTCGTTCATTACGAGGCCATACACATGTCGTCCGAGAAGTCAAGTATAGCCCTGATGGACAAATAATCGCTTCCGCAAGTGAAGACCGAACCATTCGGCTTTGGAATCCTCAAACCGGAGAATCTCTTCGATTACTCTTTACTCGTTATGACCATGCCGTTTGCAGTATTTCTTTCTCCCCGGATGGGCTCATGCTTGCAAGGGCAGGGCAGAATAAAGACATTAAAATTTGGGAAGTGACCACAGGCACCGAACTCATGACGCTCCTTGGGAAAGATCAATACGACCATAATTGGAGTGTCTGCACCGCATTTTCTCCTGACGGCATTCACCTAGTAGCTGGCACCGATATCGGGAAAATCAAGCTCTATGAGGTTCTGCCAAGTGGAGAAGAAAAACTGGTACACAACGGCCATTGGAGAGATGAGGCCGATGACGAAGAGACTGAAAACCGTGGTTTTTACGTAGACGACCAAGGCGGATTTCAGAAACCCATGGCATATTGGATTGGGGCATTGACCTTCACCCCAGACGGGAACACCATGATTTCCGGAAGTCGCGACTGTACGATTAAATTCTGGGACATGCCGACGATGGAAGAACGCCGCACGCTGAAAGGTCACTCGGAATGGGTCAGAAATCTTCTTGTGACCCAGGATGGGCAGGTACTCATCAGCGCCAGCGATGATGGTACCGTCAAAATGTGGGACATCCAAACAGGCCGTCAATTCCGAACGCTTCGGTCCCACAAAGGACCTGTCAGGGGAATCGCTCTTTCATCTGACGGGAAATACCTCGCCACAGCTGGGAACGACCGGATCATTACCCTCTGGGGTGGTGGAGAATAATCGTTTTTCGGCGCCCCAGAAACCATAAAACTTAAATACTCATGGCAGCACCCTCTTCCAAAGATGGCTGCCATCTCAATCATCGTCCTGATAGCCCTTCTCGAAATCGGTGTCGTCACATGCCCGGACAATTCCATACCGTTTACATTTTTCCCAAAGTCCTTTTCTTGATAATCCCAAAACCTTCGAGGCCGTCATCCGACTCCACCCTGTTCGATTAAGTATCTCAAGAATATGCCCCCGTTCAAAATGTTCTCGCGCTTCGGCCAATGTTTCCATCGCCCCATTTTTCACGCTTCTCCTGCCTTCCTGATCCCCACAAAACCCGCATCCTTTTTGCGGTTCCCCTCCTGCATATGGACATCGACTCTGTCCACAGAGATCCCAAACCTGGATCTCTTGAGTCTGTTGGGCTAAGGCTAAGGCCCGTTCAATGGTATTCTCTAATTCTCGGACATTACCCGGAAATGAATACTGTAATAACACCTCGCGAGCTTGCCGTGATAAAGCTTTGATTTCTTGGTGGTTTCGACCTGCCATCGTTTCCAAAAAATGCTGTGCGATCATGAAGATATCTTCTCGACGCTCTCGGAGAGGAGGAAGCTGAACCGGCACCACATTCAAGCGGTAATAGAGATCTTCGCGAAACCGTCCTTGTTCAACTTCTTTCCGCAAATCCTTTTGCGTGGCACACACCAATCGCACATCCACTTCAATCGTGTCGTTTCCCCCCACCCGTTCAAATTGCCGTTCCTGTAGAACACGAAGCAATTTAATCTGAACCAACGGGGAAATTTCCCCAATTAAAAAAAGCGTTCCCTGATGAGCAAGTTCGAACCGACCATGCCGTTGTCGGAGTGCCCCCGTATACGCCCCTTTCTCATGCCCAAACAATTCAGCCTCCAACAGCGTTTCTGGTAGTGCGGCACAACTCACTTTGACCAACGCATGATTTCGGCGAGCGCTATTGGCATGGATGGCATTGGCGATCAATTCCTTTCCCGTTCCACTTTCCCCAACTACTAAAACCGTCGCATCAGTAGCCGAGACTAATTTGACCTTCTCCAGCACTTGTCGCATCCGCTCATTTTTTCCCACAATCCCTTGAAAACTAAATTTCTTTTCCAAGGCATCCCGTAGCACCCGATTCTCTTCCCGGAGAGCCACCACTGCGCAGACCCGCTCCACACTCAACAATAATTCATCCATAGAAAAGGGTTTTGTGATGTAGTCGTAGGCACCACTTTTCATCGCACCGACAGCCGTATCAACAGAACCATGTGCTGTAATGACAATTACTTCCGTACCAGGGCACTGTTCCCTGCACTGCTTCACGATATGCAATCCATCTACACCGGGCAATCGCAAATCGGTAATCACCAAGTTAAACCGGGAAGTCCGCAACCGCTCCAGCCCCTCTAACCCGGAACTGGCTTCCTGTACCACATAGCCGATAGCCTTCAGCGCATCCACCATAGAGACTCGCATCAAGGGCTCATCATCAATTATCAGAACGGAACCGCGAGTCATGTGCCTACCTTTACAGGAGTGCCCACACGAGATCGAACCAAAGGCAAGCGAATGGTAAAACGAGTACCTTTTCCCTCTTCACTGTCAACCAACATTTCACCCGCATGCCGCTGCACAATTCCTAAACTCACCGACAACCCCAGCCCGGTCCCTTCTCCAGTCCCTTTCGTGGTAAAAAAAGGATCAAAAATATGAGGTCGAATCTCTGGGGGTATTCCGCACCCAGTATCCTCAACTTCAATTTCATATCCTTCTTCCTGTTTTCGAGTACTCAACGTCACTTGGCCACCCTCCTTGAGTGCCTGAACCGCATTCAGGACTAAATTCATAATCACCTGCTCAATCATATGCGCATCGACCATCACCAGAGGTAGTGCCTCATCATAGACTTTCCTCAGGGTGGCATGTTTGACCAGAAATATATGCTCGGTCAACACCAGGACTCGGTCTAAAATTTGATGAAGATCGGTCATAGCTAGTTCAGGTTCGCGTTGCTGTGAAAAATCCAGGAGCTGTCGAACGATGCGTTGAACGCGTCGCAATCCATCCTCCATAAAATGCAAATATTCCTGAGACCGCTCAGGCGTCAACGTTCCCTTTCGAATATTATATAAACAATTCAAAATTCCCCCTAACGGATTGTTAATTTCATGAGCAACACCGGCTGCCAGCTTACCAATGGACGCTAATCGCTCAGAATTCTGCACCTGGCGTTCCAAATGCTTGCGCTCCGTAATATCCCTGGCAATACCCAATACTCCTGTGTAGACACCTTCATCATTGAGAAGTGGGGCCACACTCACCAGGACCGACCGCAACTCTCCCTCTCGACTGACCACCTCTACTTCGTAAACTTGCTTTGACCCAAGATCCAATGTCTCTTTCAAATACCGGCCACGATACCGCTTGGAGAGTAAGGAGAGATATGGTTTACCAATCAAATCTTCTTTTCGATATCCCCAGGCATCAACTTTTCCATTGACATAAGTAAACCGTAAATCAACGTCCAAGGTATAAATCACGTCATTTGCATTTTCCAACAAACTTTCAATGTACAGCTTGGCTTGTTCAATTTCCCGCGTACGCTCAAAGACTTTCTCCTCCAGAACTTCATTGTATCGTTGCAGTTCAGCTTCAAGCTTTTTGTGCTCGGTTATATCTCGCAACTGCACCATGATTGAGGCTCTTCCACCCATATCGATACGAACCAGGTCCATCTCCATCGACTTCATGATGCCTTGCCGATCATAGACCTCAATCTCCGTCGTGGGAACCTTTGGTTCTCCACCGCTGACTCGTTCTAACAAACTCTGACTGACAATCTGGAATGCCTGCGGAACAAGTCTCACGAAGAAAACGCCTTCTAAATCAGAAGGCACATACCCGAGAATTTCCCGTTCACGGGCATTGACATCCAAGATCCGGCCTTCCGAATCAACCACAAAGATAGAATCGGCAGCCAAATTAAATAACGCCTTATATCCCGCCTCTGAGTCAGACAATTGTTGGGTTCGTTCGGCCACAATCCCTTCCAATTGAGTGGTATATCGCTCGACTTCATGTTCCAGAGCCTTTCGTGCCGTAATATCCCGCACAAACCCTCTCGAATAAACCACCAAATGGCTTCCCGGATCCACCAGAGTTGTTGAATGAATCTCCACATCCATCACTTCACGCGATTGTGTACGAAAAATGGTTTCTATGGAACGAGCCCCACCTAAGGCTAATCCCTGAACATAGGCCCGCACCCTCTCTTGTTGCTCCGCCGGGACAATATCCCAGAGCGCCATACCAAGCATGTCGGCGAGGGAATAGCCCAGCTTCTGCAACTCAGTCGTATTGACATGGACAAACCGCCCTGCGGAATCTAATTGATGAATCATTTCCGGAGCATTTTCAATAAGATCACGATATTTCTGCTCCAATCGCCCAATTTCATCCACTTTTTGATTCAACTCAGAAAACGAATGTTGAAGATTGTCCGCCATGGCATTGAACGTATCAGCCAAGCGTTCGATTTCATCACCGGTACGGATCGCAATCTTTTCCGAAAGATACCCACCTCCAAATTGCTCAACTCCTTGTGATAAAGCTTGAATGGGCTTCACGATCCGTCCAGCAACCACGACTCCCCCTCCCCACAATATGATAAAAACGGCGATTCCATAGAAGATGACCTTGCTGACTAACTGATCCAGCGGAGCGTACGTTTCGGCAGAATCTTGACTGGTCAACATATGCCAGGACTTACCCCCAAAACTTTCTGGAGCAAGGGGCATCCCCAAGTGAAGAGGAGCATAACCAACTATGGCATTCGGCATACCGTGTGAATCCGGATCAGCCACCAACCACCCAACTCCACCTTGTTGAAACGCACTGACCACATTAGGCGGCATCACGTGTTCTTCCAAAGAAAACGCGGGGCAGAGAATCGGCATGCCATCGGAAGCAGTTAACATGGCATGACCTGTTTTCCCAGCGGCCACTTCAGAAATCGACCGAAATAAGGAGTCCCTCCTCAGAAGAATACTGATGGCTCCTACTACGTGCTGACGATGATCATCCCAAATTGGGACGCCCACATTCAGGACATGAGTCCCAAATCCTGGATCAAATGACAAATCACTCACAAATGCCTGGGCATCATGATGTTGAACGACGGCTTCCCACCAGAGACTGTTTCCATGAAAAAAATTCACCTGTGGGAAAGAGCTCAATACCAACGCCCCTTCCATATCAACCACAACAATCGCGAGATAATCTGATTTCCTGATTGCATGCCATTGAATCAGATAGTCAGTAGCATATGTGTTCAGAAAAACGGGGAACTCGTCCTTACTGGATTGGGCTCGCCAGCTTTCCTGCCACTGCTGAATAAGAGCCTGAATTTCGTGTGAATTTTTCTCAGCATAACTCCGGTTCGAATTCATGACGGCACTTCGAATAAACGGAATAGTGGCCAGCTGCTGCGCTTCATTAATCCCACGAACAATCTGGGTCTCGACTTTACGAGCCACTTCCACCGCAATCCCCTTCATGGTGATACCAGCGGCTTCCCTTAGAGCCCGTTTTTCTTCAAAATATGTGAGGAGAAGAGAAAGAATAAGGGGCAACAGACCAACCAGCACCATAGCCAGAATCGTCTTGCCCTTCAGTTGGAGAGGAAACCCAAAGCGTTTCACTTTGGTAACATTGCAAAATCCATAAAATAATTCTAATTCCTATGATTTTCTACATTTTGGTACCCCTTTTTCCTTGATGTCAAGAAACGGTAACAGGGAAGACTATTTACCTCGGCTTAGGAGCTTTCCCTCTGCACCTGGCCACAGTAAGAGGAGCGGACTCGCGACAAAAATCGAGGAATAGGTCCCAACAATGACCCCCAACAGTAAGGCCAATGAAAAATCATGTAATACTTCCCCTCCCCAAACGGTCAGCGGGACTAAGACCAGAACAACCGTTAGTGTCGTAATTAATGTTCGGCTTAAGACCTGATTAATTCCATTATTAATAATCGTCGTCGTCGTTTCCCGTCTCCTCTGACGAAGATTTTCACGAATACGGTCAAACACAATTACCGTATCGGTCAAAGAATATCCAGCCAGGGTTAATAGCGCTGTCACCACCAGTAGCGTAATTTCTGTATTCAACAGATAATAAATTCCCAACACAGCAAGAACATCATGAAACGTGGCAATGGCGGCAGCCACCCCAAAACGAAACTCAAAACGAACAGCGACATAGAGGATAATGCCTGCGAGCGAAAGGATGACCGCAATCAAGGCATCTTCTTGCAGTTTCTTCCCAATTGTGGGGCCTATTGAGGTACTGGAATCCACCACAAACCCATGATCGGGAAATTCCGTTTGAAATGCCTGAATGATATTTTTACTCACTTCCTCTTCGATCGTGGTTTCTGTCTTGACGCGAATCAGGAGCTTCTGATCCTGAGTAAACTCCTGGAGTTCTGCAGCACCCAACCCATGCGCATCCAAGGCCTTTCTGGCCTCGGCAATCAACAGCGGCTTATCAAACTTCAGTTGGACCGCCGTCCCCCCGGCAAAATCAATTCCCAAATTGGCCCACCCCACCAGAATCCCTATGATGGCAAACAACCCCAAAGAAGCCAGAAAGCCCGATACCATAAAGGCAATATTCCGCTTTCCCATAAAATCAATATTTGTTTTTCCAACAATTTCCATCATGACCAAAAAACTCTCCTCCCCAAGGTATATCCAACTTTTTTGGGCACGCACTGACGACTGTTTTCAAGCAACCCTCGTTGTTGAAAATGCCGCCTTTCTGCACTCCCCCAACCAGCACCCTTGACGGTTCGACCAATCACGTCTCCAGACAGGAAACCCCTAGATACTGAGCGAGTCCAATTTTCGTCGGTTCAGAAAATCAAACACTACCTTCGTCCCGACCAATGCCGTAAACAAGTTAATAGCAATTCCTAAGCATAAGGTCACCGCAAACCCCTTGATGGGTCCCGTTCCAAATAAAAACAGCGCCAGCCCCGTGATCAGGGTCGTCACATGGGAATCGACGATTGTCAAAAAGGCTTTATTATAGCCACTGTCTACAGCTAACCGAACGGGACGGCCTTGTCGGAGCTCCTCTCTAATTCGCTCAAATATCAACACATTGGAATCGACTCCCATTCCAATGGTCAAAATAATTCCAGCAATGCCTGGTAAGGTTAGGGTGGCATTGAGCCCCGATAAAGCTCCCAGCAAACAGATTAAATTGAGAAACACAGCCATATTGGCGATAAGACCGGAGAGCCGGTAATACACAATCATAAAAATGAGGACTAGTGTCCCGGCAATAAGAGTCGTTCGTAACCCCTTCTCAATTGAATCCTGTCCCAGAGAAGGTCCAACGGTTAAATCCTGCAAGGTTTTCAAAGGTGCCGGTAACGCACCAGCCCGCAACACCACAGCCAGATCATTCGCCTCTGCAGTGCTAAAGGTGCCTTCAATGATCGCCCGGCCGCCGCTTATACGATCTCGAATGACGGGTGCCGAATACACCTTTCCATCCAGGACTACAGCCATCCGCTTACCGATATTAGCAGCGGTCAGCTCATCAAATTCTCGTGCCCCTTTGCTGTCAAAGGTGATACTGACAATCGGCTCATTGAAATCACCGATCGTCACACGCGCATCCTGCAGCACATCTCCGATGAGAACGGCATCTTTTTTCACCAGATAGGGAATACTATACGCCCGACCATCCGACTCTGAAATCGCCGTTTCAAAGAGAATTTCTGCCCCATCAGGAAGCTTACCCTCTAGGGACTTCCTCACCGTATCTTCTTGGCCTTTTTCAACTTGAGGCGGCAAATCCAATGCGGCTTTGGACTCCTCCAACAATTTAAATTCTAGGAGGGCCGTTTCTTGGATGAGATCTTTAGCCCGTTGAGGGTCCTTGACTCCAGGCAATTGAATCGCAATTTGGTTGAGCCCCAATCGTTGGATAAGCGGTTCGGCGACCCCAAATTCATCTATCCGGTTTCTGAGGGTTTCAAGTGCCTGGTTGATGGCTGAGGTCTTGATTCGATCCACCTCGGTAGAGCGGAGTTCGTATACCAAACGCGTTCCTGAAGGATTT
>JAGQKG010000349.1 GCA_020430245.1 Nitrospira sp. | reverse complement strand
AAGGCTCGATTAAGGTTTTGCGCCGGAGGAAGAACGAGGGGCAGACCACTTTTCCGTTTGATTATGGCGAAGTGTTAAAGGGACATTCTCTGGAACAGAATATTGTGTTGGAGCGTGGCGATGTGGTGATGGTGCCGTAGAAATGAAGGGTCCTGGCAAGTTGTGGGGTCGTGAGCCTGGGCACAGATCCTTCGCTGTGCTCAGGATGACAAGGTGGATCAATGGAAATTACCTACTCTTCTGTCATCCTCGCAATTGGTAAGCAGGGATCCATCTGGAAAGGACTAAGATGGATGCCTGATAACAGATGGCGGGTATGACGAGCGTAGATGGCTGCCCGGTGCTTGTCATCCTGATCCATTCGGCAAAGCTCAGGACAGGGGCCCCAAAGGATCTCGTTGAGCGGTGGCCCTCGTCTGGCAGGGCACAGATCCTTCGCTGCGCTCAGGATGACAGACAGGTTGGCTGAAGAGATAGAAACGTTCGTTGAACATATGTATGACAATCCCGGGTTGATGATTGCGGCATGAGGGCACGTTTTCACGCGTGGTATGCATCGGTTTTTTGGACCAGTGGTTCCGGTTGTGGAAGCCCTTCTTTTTTCGATTGGTGTTGGCGGCCTGGTTGGGTATCTTTGGAAGCGCGTCGATTGTCTTCGGGGCGGAATGGTCGGTTGCACCGTCTTTTCGAAGTGAAGGACAATTTTATGACAATCTGAGACTAACTACCCAGCCTCATCGCTCTGTGTGGGCCATGAGGGTGAGTCCAAGTGTTGGGTTGACCTATGCCACGGAGGTTTTAACTCTTAAGGCCAGTCCAAAATTCGAGAACGTTCGTTATTATAGTCAGGACCCAATTAAAAGTACCTTTAATAATTATTTTCTTCCCATGCTCGCCTCCTATCGCAGGGAAGTGGATCGCTTAGGTCTTGATGTTTCCATTAACCGGGATAATGCGCTGATTGGAGAATTGCAGGAAACCGGCGTGGTCACAAATGTTATTCCTCGCAACTTCAGAAGGGTTCGAGGAAGTTGGGATCGATCCATTACGGAACGGGTGACGTGGCTGAATAGCTATCAATTTACCGATGTGACCTACAACCAGACAGGTGGCTCCAGTTTACGTGACTACCAGGTGAATGCCGGATCGGTCGGGACCCAGTATCACTGGTCGGAGGAAACCCGTGTTCATGCTACGGCATGGTATTCAAACTATCATGTGCCTCAAAATGGATTTCGCGCTCATGGTCCAGGGATCGAACTTGGATTTTCCGAACGGATATCTGAAACGTTGTCCCTTTCGGCCCTTGGTGGATTTCGATATGTCCGAACTACTCTTGATGGGAATGGGCAAAGGCACACCGATACCAATCTGACATGGTTATTTGGTATGTCCATGGATAAAACGTGGGAACGTACCCACATGACGGTGGGCTATAGCCGGACCCTTAATCCCTCTGGTTTGGGAGTCTTATTTGTCACTGATCGCGTGGACCTGGTTGTAGACCATCAACTGACTCATACCTTGAGTACTTCCCTTCGGGGAAGGTTCAATAATAATGACAAGATTGGGGCCTCATCTGCTGTCAGTGGGGTATCCAATTCCCAATATTGGAAACTGAGTCCAGCGCTCTCCTGGCGCGTGACGGAAGACTGGTCTATGGATCTGTCATATCGTTATTCTCAACGAATATTTAAAACGTCTTCAGGAGGGACGGCCCACTCAAATGCTGTATTTTTGGCATTCATCTATACCCTGCCCGAATGGGCGTTTTCCCGATAGTGGAAGGGGGCCATGACTGAATCTATGCAATCCTTCGAGCAGTATTGGGATATGGCCCGTCGTCGCTGGTTGCTGATGGGGAGCATCGGTGTGGTGCTCTTGCTCGCGGCGCTGGTGATTGCGTTGTTCTGGCCACCCACCTACCGGTCTACGGCCATGATTCTGATTATTGAGCAGGAGATTCCCGCAGATTTAATTCGCTCTACGATTACCAGTTATGCGGATCAACAGATCGAACGGATTAAGGCGCAGGTGATGACCCGGTCTCGTCTCCTGCCCATTATTGAGGAACACGATCTCTACACAGATTTGCGTGACCGGGATACCTCGGCTGCCGCCCTCAAGCGGTTTATTGACGATATTGCCATCGAGGTGATGAGTGCCGATGTGGTGGATAAACGAACAGGACGACCGACGCAGGCTACCATTGCCTTTACTCTGGGCTATGAAGGGCCGACGCCGGAGATCACCCAAACCATTGCCAATGAACTGACCACCCTGTTTTTAAGTGAAAATCTCAAAAGCCGCGAGCAGCAGGTGCAGGAAACCACGGCGTTCCTGAAGGAGGAGTCT
>JAGQKG010000348.1 GCA_020430245.1 Nitrospira sp. | reverse complement strand
CTGGCGCATCTACTCCAGCGGACCAGGGATCTTGATCAATCAGATCGTCAGCAATTTTTTGGGCTTGCGACTGTGGTATAACGATGTCGTCATCGATCCTGTTTTGCCGAAACAACTTAATGGATTACGATTTGATTTTTCTCTCGATGAAAAACCCATCACCGTAATCTACTCCATTGCCGGTGATGAACCGACTTCGGTGCAATCCGTCACCATTAATGGAACCGAAACGGGATGTAGACGCGATCACAATCCCTACCGTACCGCCGGTGTTCGGATACCACGCGTAGAAGTATACCCCCTACTGACCGACGGCCCCAATCACATTCTAGTCAGCTTAGCCTAAAGTGAGTTCCCGCGAAGACTGCCGGTGTCACCAGCCGACGGCATCCACGGCCACAGCGCTCACGAAGAGACCCGCATAGCCTTGCTTCTTGCAGCCTTCGACGGCCATTGGGTAATTATTCGTCGTGTGCCTCGATGAACTGTTCTATGGTGAGCCCCGCTTTGGAAATGAGACCTCGAAGGGTTCCCCGCGCAACTTCAGAATGGTCAGGAATGGAAAGAGTTGCGAGATGGCCAGGTTTAGTCATAATAATGTGGCTCCCGCGTTGGCGGGCGACCTCCCAGCCCAGTTTTTGAAAGGTTTTGACAACTGCAACAGGACGGAGAACAGGGACCGGTGACATTACACTGTGACTTCAATCTCACGCGTTGTCACAGTCAACGGCATCCCTTTCTCTGATCGCACCTCCAGGCACTCTTTGATGGCCTCATGAATATTTTTCTGGGCTTCTTCTTCGGTTTTGCCCTGACCCATGCAGCCTGGAATGGCGGGGCAGTCAGCAATATAGATACCATCTTCATCTCGTGTAATAGTTATGGTGAACTTCATCGATTTTACCCCCTACCACTAATATCCGACATCCCGAAATAAAAAGCAAATTTTGACCGATTGAAATCCGAGGTCCGTGGTAAGGAAAGACAGCTGTTTCTAGGTCATCTGTCAAGCCAGGGTGAGTTTTTCGTCAACAATATCCTTGACCTCAACTGCTGTGTTAATGGGCAACACATTGTAAGTCCCACAGAAATGCAAGATGTGATATGGAAATAACGGGTACAACAACCGGCATCCCGTCTTTCTCTGTCGTTGACTTCATTTCTTTCAGTATGCGATTTTTTTAGTGGGCCGCATGTTCACCACGTTTCGCAAGAACCGTTTTTAACCTTATTGATAAGGCACATCATGATGATGAAAAAATTTCTCCGGTCTTTCTCCTTGCCGAGAATAGCTTCTCTCATAATGACGTGGGTCTTGTTGTTCTATGGGGGCAGTGGACAAGCGGCAGGCGCGGCCTCTCCCGCCACGCAACAATCCCCCGTGGTTCCCCAGCAGGGCTATTCCCCTCCCGGCTATAATCCGCCGCAGCCAGGGTACGAATACGTTCCCAACCCGCAGCACAATATCTACAGACCCTTTGAAGAAAATTACGGAGGGCCGACCTACATTCAACGGAAAGCTCAAGCTCCCTACGTGACACAATATGGGGAACCCGTTCTGGAGGAATGGCAGTATTCCGGTGGATATCAAGGAGCATTAGACCGTGGAGAAATCTACTATCAACCCGGGTCCGGGTACAACTCCCCCACTCAAGTCAGGGGACAATGAACGGGCAGGTTTTGTCGAACACTCGGAATGAGGGTCAACAAACCAGCCCATCTGTCTTGCCACATCTAGAAACCCTTCTTTTAAAAATTCCTGATCTCATGGCCAGGATGAAACCGCTCATGGACCTGCAATTAAGGTGTCTCCGCGGAAAGATGCATGTAGAGAGGGAAGAGGCATAAGACGTTCATCAATCGCTTGGTCCTCAACATTTAGAGAGCGAGACCTTGAGCAACGGCACAATCGTGGGGGCAAAATCCATAAGAGATCCCGTCTGATCCTGCGATTTTTTAACCCCCTTGTCCCAAGCGACCATATGAGGTCCAATGATATATCGTAAATTGGGAAGAAAATTTCCCAGGATTGACCACTCCCCAATCACCGGTTAATTCATGAATCAAAACAAACTCGAACAATGGATTCTTGATCTTCCCAAAGTCGAACTTCACCTCCATATCGAAGGGACGCTCGAACCGGAATTGATGTTTGATCTCGCGAAACGTAACGGGCTCTCTCTTTCCTTTGCGACAAGCGAGGAACTGAAGCGGGCTTACAACTTTCAAGATCTGCAGTCCTTCCTAAATATTTATTATGAAGGCTCGCGGGTTTTACGACAGGAACGTGATTTCTTTGATCTGACCTGGGCCTACCTGACACGGGTGGAGAAGGAACATGTCCGCCACGTCGAAATCTTTTTTGACCCCCAGGCG
>JAGQKG010000347.1 GCA_020430245.1 Nitrospira sp. | reverse complement strand
CATAATAGGTATCAAAGGTTTCCAATAGTTTCCCGGTTAAAATCCCATCGATCACGGCTTGAACCTGTGTTTGAATACTCATCATCCCTTCTCCTTTCAATGAATAAAGATTGACGGTCCATATCCCGAATTGAAACATTGTTCCATTCATGCAACCTCATTCTTATGATGACCCGATAGGAATGAGCGCCCCATTCAGAGCATCAGCCTCATCAGAGGCGAGAAAAACAAGAAGCGCAGCAATCGCTTCCGGCTTCACCCATTGGGTGAAATCGGCGGCAGGCATACTTTGGCGATTCGCCGGCGTATCAATGGTCGATGGCAGCACCCCGTTCACCTTCACACCTGAACCGGCTAACTCCAAAGCCAGCACCTTGATCAGGGCAAGAAGCCCGGACTTCGAGACAATGTACCCACCCGCACCCGGAAATGGGTCCACAGCGGCGCGGGCAGCCATATGAATTATTCGCCCAAAGCCTTGCTTGACCATCAGTCGAGTCGCCTCCCTCGACAGCAAAAAGGCCGACGTCAAGTTAAGGGATAGCATTCTCGACCATAGGGAGGCATCGGTCTCTGCGAGGCGGCCCATGGCAAACCCGCCAACAAGATTGATCAAGCAATCAAGGCGCGTGGTTTTCTGCACAGCCTCCTTCATCAGGCGCTGGACTTCAGCCTCATCGGTGACATCCGCTGAAAGGCCCAGCAGCCCTTCCGGAAGCTTCTCAGGATGTTCCCGGCCTACTACCATCACCTTGGCACCCGCCTGGGAGAATGCCCCGGTCACCGTCTGACCCAAGCCACCCATTGCCCCTGTGATCATGACAACTTTTCCATTGAGGGATATCATTTATTCGGCTCCTTCTTTGTCTCTCTGTCTTTTTCAAATCCACGATCATCCTCATCAGAAGGTAGATCCGATCGCTCACTACCCGCCAGGAGATCGAGCCGCCTCGCTCTTTTCATCAGATCGTCAGTTGGCATTTCATCTCTCGTCATGACGGCGAATAAATTTCCATATACGTCAAATCCTTATGAGCGCCACCACCCCCAGCCACATTAGCTCCGCTTATGGCATAGATTTTTCCATTAGCTACACCTACTGCAAGTCCATGACGGGGAAACTGCATGGACGGTAACAGGGACCAACGATTGGTTTTTGGGTCATAGGCCTCATGTTGCCGAAACACTCCAGCGCGATTGTGAGACCATTCCTCGCCTCCCAAGACATGAATTCTTCCATTCAAGGCGACCACGCCGATACCACTGCGAGCCGTCGGCAA
This sequence comes from Nitrospira sp., assembly GCA_020430245.1. Lineage (GTDB taxonomy): Bacteria > Nitrospirota > Nitrospiria > Nitrospirales > UBA8639 > Nitrospira_E. Next base: position 1,126 of record JAGQKG010000347.1, on the reverse strand, counting down.
CATGGCCCGTGGTTCCCAGGTGTCTTTGTCCGGATCATACACTTCATTCACCCCAATATTGGTGGACATGAGAGTGAACCCCGATCCAATACGCCCGCCAACCACATAAATTTTTCCATCAATCGTGGCTGCGCCCATATGATTGCGTTGGGTAGGCATAGGGGCTGCTTGCGACCAGGTGTTGTTGTCGGTGTCGTAGACTTCGTTCACGGTCAGTTGCTTGGTCGGCCGGTCGAAATAGAGGCCCTTAAACCCTGACTTGTCCGGCAGCGCCACCCCACCGATGACATAGATTTTTGAACCGACAGCCGCTGCCGTCAGGGCTCCTCTCGCAGTGGGCAGGGGTTTGAGAGAAGACCACTCGCGGGTATTCATATCGAACATCGCGGCGTGAGTAACGGGTTTCCAGGATATTTCGTCTTCGGGTTTGACAAAACCACCAAAGAGATACACTTTACTCCCGACGGTCACGAATGCCGGATGATGAACGGGTATAGGGCTTGGGGGGAGCTCGATCCATTTTTGTTGACTGATATCAAACATCCAAAACAATCCGCGAGGAGTAAAAGCGGGACCCAAGCCACCATACACCAACATGGAGTCCCCAACACCTATCCCAACGACTTCTTCGGCACCTTCCGGTATGGGCGGGCCTGCTTCCCAGGTCTCTGCAAAAGCGTAAGTGGAGAAAATCAGCAACAAAAATACCAAAACATTGATTCCAGTTTTTCGGATGAAATGGTTCATGTCAGGTTCTCCCTATCTAGTGGGCTGTAACATTTTAATGTGGACTAACTTGGACGAAAGAGACCTGTGAAATCGTATTTCTCCTTAGAGCAATATAGTCTATAAACGTCGGTTACAGTCCACTAGTATGATTGGTCCTACACCACTCAGGCTGCCACTGTCCGACGAGTCCCATCAGCCTGCGGTGATTCCTGACTTGCGAGCCACTTTCCAATCACCCGATCAACCGACCATTTCCCGGCGCCCGTCACCATTAACGACAGACCCATACCAAGGACGAGCAGATGATATTCAAACCCTTCCCCGGCTTGTTGACCAAACCAGTTCATGAAAAACCCATGGGACCAATGCACCATGGTGATGGCACCCAGCATAATGA
>JAGQKG010000346.1 GCA_020430245.1 Nitrospira sp. | reverse complement strand
CGAACGGAATATTGGGTTGAATGGTTGTCTTTTCAATGTCGGTATATCCTTTTTTACCCCGTGAGATGTTGTCGCTCAAGAATTCCCCTTTCTTGGATACTTACCCGCTCATGCCCCCACTCTGGAAAAATCCGGTTCACCCCTTCTCGGGATTGTCACCTCTATAGCAATCCAAATAATTTTTGAACACACGAAATGAAGGGCAAACTGGGAAAACAGGAATCAACTTCTTGGACGGGAAGCATGCGACTATGATGAGGCTCTCCCCCCTAACGCGGATTTGCATAACCACGGTATTCAGAGCCGGATTCAAGGAATCGGATTCTCCCATTCTCAATGAATGCCTTGAGAGTTTGGACAAAGAACCGATTTTTAATAGAGAGGCTTACCGAACGAAAGATCTGTGGTCGTCTACTGTGACAAGTATATTTACGTGCTGCCGGGAAATTCCGTGGAGGACAAGGTCAGCCCATCCATAAGCCAGACTGCCACTTGTCCCGTACTGCGGTTATGCCAGATCACATCAGCCCTTCCATCTCCATCTGCGTCACCCACCTGCGCAATACGCCACCCCGAGGGCATACCCGGCAAGAAACCGGATACCTCAATCTCCCCTCCGTTCATCAACCATATCCCCACCTTCCCAGTAATGGTATGACGCCAGACCATATCGGTCATCCCATCGCCGTTCAAATCACCGAAACCGGCTTTCTCCCACTCTGGTGTGGTCCCTTTGAGAAATCCCACCGAAGTGATCGTCGACTCATCCATCACCCACACGGCAGATACCCCTCCGCTATGGCGCCAAATGATGTCCGCCAGACCATCCGCATTCACATCACCTATCCCAACGATCTGCCACGCTAAGGGCACACCGGGCAGGGAACGGAATCTGCTAATTGAGGGCCCATCCATAAGCCAGACCGCAACAGCTCCATTATCCTTGTTGTGCCAGATAAGATCGGCACTTCCATTGCCGTCCATATCTCCCACTCCCTTAATCACCCAATCCAAGGAAGCGCTCCCAGGGAAACTGGCAGACATGATCGTCAACCCGTTCAAAAACCAGACAGCAACCGCACCATTGAAAGTGTTGCGCCAGACAATATCGGCCATACCGTCATTATTCACATCACCCACACCAACGATCTGCCAATCGGATGAAACGCCTCCCAGGAATCCAGACGAACCAATCAGACCGCCATTCATGAACCACACCGCCACCTCACCGGTTCTTACATTGCGCCAGACAATATCCGCCCTTCCATCTCCATTGAGATCGGAACTAACAGGGGCACGGGGAGTCGGTTCATCCGAAGGAGGCTGAAGACCGAGAAACACCCCCGACTCTGAGGTAAAGCTTACCCCCTTTGGCAGGATCATTCTGATAGTGGCACTTGGATCGCTGACATCAATGAGGTTATTCATCTCCACCCTGGCCGATAAAAACGCCTCAATGGGTAGGTCCTGCCCATCAACAACTGTGACCGAAACCTCCAACACCTTTGGCTCGGGCAAAGGAAGGCCGAGGGCCTGCTCACTCACATCTCCCAGACGAATGATGGCATTGGTAAAGCAATTGGACGACAAATCCTGACAAGAGGGAAACCCATCGACTCTCATGGAAAACTTAATCGTCGCAACCGAGACGGTTGGGTCCAGCTTAAACGTTAAATGATCATCAATATGAATGGAGGCCAATCCCATTCCGGATTGCGAGCTGGCATCGGGAGTGGTCGAAGTCACTTTGAGTGCAAGTATTCCGGTGGCTAAATTGGCTGTAGCATACGCCGAGCCGGCTTCACCGGCCGGTCCGATCACCTGACCTGTGTCCAACTGAATTGCCGTACGTCCATTTTCTTCTGTAACCGAATTCCCCCCTATTGGCCCTGAAACACCAATCTCGATTTTATACGCGAGGCCTTGGGAAGGGACGGACATGCAAACCATTCCTCCCAATATGAGGGCCAGGATAGTCCGAGTCAACCCGGTGAAGTAGGGAATCACGTGCTTCAACATCAATTGATTTGACATAAGTCATTACATGAGCAAGGTTGACTAACCTTATCGGATAGACAGCTCCATTCTTAAAAATCCGGCACCACATTCCAGAACCTCCCTTCCACGCCATTGTCTTTATTTTCTTACCAGCCTCCTCAAAAACGTTGACAATCCTCCCTCGCAGAGAACCCCATTGAGATATTCTTTCCATAGATTCCAAAGGCCATTTCCCTCTACGGTGATCAATTTCACGAATTTCCAATAGGAGTCGACCGTCCTCTAGCCTCAGCTCTTCTACTAAAACTCAACTGAAAATTACGGAAATTGCGATTTAAAAACAGAAGGGGAGTGTTGAATAATAAAAATTTTCAAGGGCAAATTTGCCCAGGATTAGATTACTCATCAAGACTCCGGGTCGGTT
>JAGQKG010000345.1 GCA_020430245.1 Nitrospira sp. | reverse complement strand
CCTTGCTGGACGGACTTTTTTGAACCGACCCGGAGCCTTTGATGAGTAATCTCATCCTGGGCAAATTTGCCCTTGAAGACCTTTATTGTTCAACACTTCCATACAAGGAATGCCCTGGTGGACGGTTGCCGCACCGAATAGCAGGGACGTAGATCATGACGAAGCGGAGATAGGAGGAGGATAACTCAAGACCCGAAGGACTGCCGAGCCGAGGGCAGAAGATCCCTTCACACAAACAACCCACTAAAAGAAGCAATCCGGATGGTTTCCGGCAACTCCCTGCTGAGAACTCTTTCCGGTCCTTAACCCTTGTTATGATTTGACTGAGGCTTCGTCAGAAGTCGCAATATCCTCTGCACCCTCATTTTTGAAAATGGTTTTAGCACGATCCGTTTCATTCGGATGTTCTGAATGCACAGAGATCAGGATTTTGCCTTCCTTAATTTTTCCCTCATAGAGCTTTGCTTCATACTCCGGGATACCCATACCGACAAGCGCGCCAGTGAGGCCTCCCACGGTGGCTCCGACTGCCGCACCGCCCAATGCAGCCATAATCGGGCCCGCAGCCACAAACGGACCAATGCCGGGAAGTGCCAGTGCTCCGATGCCTACCAACCAGCCCAGGGCCCCGCCCAACACCCCACCCGCTCCGGCTCCAGTGACGGCTCCCTCCGGAGCTTTCGTGTGCTTTTCATGCGCTAAATGTTTCGCCCCATGGGTGTCAGGAAAGAGCACGGAGATATCGTTACCGGAGAAGCCCGCAATCTTGAGATTGTCGACGATTTGCTCGGCTTGCAAAAAAGTTGTGGCAATACAAAAAACGGCTTTAGCCATCTGATGCTCCTTTTCCGGGGGATAACGAAAGTATTTATTCCTGTACCACTTCTAGCAGGTTGATCACATTGTTCATACCGACAATCAATATGGCCATGTTTAAAATACGCCTTCGCTCATCATGAGTATCCACCGGTCCCCGTAGGGTGGCCTTTCCATTCAGGGTTACAATCTTAATATTGTGGGCGTTCATGGATAAGGTGTTATCGGCCATAAGGGACTGCCGGATTTTCCGGGTCATTTCCACATCCTGATCACTGCCTTTTAACTGGTCGAAGGGAGTCAGTGTGGTGCCATCGTTGTCTCGAAGGTTTTTTTCAGAATTCGCAACTTCGGCTTCCGCAACCTCGAAGGCACCCGGAAGTATCTGACCGGAAACGAAGGGGACATCCAAAAATCCTGCCTGGACAAGACAGACAAGAACCATCAGACAACCTAGTACACGCTTCAAAATTTTCTCGTTATGCGGTGAATAGAATGTAGACCGTTGAACCGAGTCCAATTCCCTCAATGGAGATATCCGTCCGTCATGTTCTTCCGTCCCGATGCTCTAGATTACCCGACCTCCTCCAAAATGTCACCATGTTGAAAAGAGGAAAACACCTGGGCGTCAGCCATGGGCCGTCTGATGATGAGAGCGTTCGCCCGGTTGGCCGACTGAAGGTGAAAGGACCATGGCACTGCTCCATTTTGTGCGATGGTTGTGATAATCACGAACATCAAAGATTTTGCATTCCTCGATTGGGTATAATTCCGGATATGCAACACCGGGTGGTCAACCTATGCAGCATTCCCATGGCAAGGCTTCCGGCGGTCCTGGTGCCATTCCTCGTTGCGCTCTGCCTCGTTATACCGCCGGTTTCTGCGGAATCGGTACAGTCGGAAGCGGATCAGGGGTTCTGGCAGACGGCAAGACCTGCACCGACGATGCGGACAGAGGTGGCAGCCACGACCTGGCACAATAAGATCTACGTTGTGGGTGGGTTTGAGCAGCCCGGCTTGGGCAATATCTTCAATCTTGGGATCACCCCCTCTCTCCAAGAATACGATCCTGCCACAGACCGCTGGACGTCCAGAGCCCCAATGCCGGTGGGCCTGCACCATGTGGGTATCGGAGTGGCGGGCGACAGGCTGTTTATCATCGGTGGATACAAGCAATCGGGACTCAGCGTTTGGGAACCGGTCGCCACGGTGTACGCCTACGATCCAACCACAGACACCTGGGCCGAGCGCGCACCGATGCCGACCCCTCGCGGGGCTTTGTCAGTAGCCGAGCACAATGGAAAGCTGTATGCCATCGGGGGCTATGACCGGAAGGCCAATAGCGCGGCCGTCGAGGTCTACGATCCTGAGCACAACACCTGGGTGGTGCGAGCACCGCTACCAACCCCTCGCGATCATCTTGCGGCCGCAACCCTGTCCGGTAAGGTGTATGCCATCGGGGGTCGCCTGAACGGCGACTATCAACAGAATCTCTCTGTCACGGAAGTATACGACCCCGTCACCGACCGCTGGTCCCGGGCCGCAGATCTTCCAACTGCCCGCAGTGGCATCACCGCATCCAGAGTTGGCAGTCAAATTTTTGTTTTCGGCGGGGAACAG
>JAGQKG010000344.1 GCA_020430245.1 Nitrospira sp. | reverse complement strand
GCCGCAGCCTCAGAGGTCGCTGGAGAAATTGAGTTAGATGAAAGCTATTTTGGAGGAGTTCGTAAAGGCAAACGTGGGTACTGGTAACGTTTGAATAAGGTGGCATGCGTTCGACATTTTTGGTCTGTGGTAAAATAACTTATCAAGTTTGGAGTCTTGCGCAACGAAAAGAAGATAAGGTTGAATAATTTTTATGGATTGATTATAAATGCCCAGCCCAGAGGACAGCGGTAACTGCCCCCTGAGCATGGCAAAGTGAAGAACCCTCACTCGTACACAGGAGCAGAAGAGGAGCCCTTCACTAGATTGATTCCAGCCAAGCAATCAGACTTATTCCAATAGCTTTCGGCAGAATCAGCAATGATGCGACCATTCCCAGCGACTAAACGCCAGCGCCAGTGAGTGGCCACGTCTTTGTACATTTGATAGTACACTAGCCTCACCCCCTTTCATTATGGAATATAAAACATTCCTCTTCACATATCACTTTGATGGGGCAAATTGGGAAATTCCAATTCATGCCAAAACACGTGAAGAAGCCCAAGCCAGGATTAAGCGAATGGTCTATGCCCAATATACTGGAGAACTTGTGGCCTCTATTCATGTTCCCTCAATGTCGGGATGGTTCACTCGTTTCTTCCGTGGGTGTCGTAGAGTTTTCAGTTCAGTCATCCAATAGTCCAATCATTTCCTCTAAACTCCACACGTGTTGAGAAACGCCTGCTTCCATGGCAGGGGTGACTCTCAGGCTCGAATGAATCCGCACGAAATTATAGTACATCGTGTAAATGGCCATGGAATATATGTGATTGTCGATCTTCTTGCTGTGAGCATTGGTGAGCCTGGTAAATCTTCGATTGCTCATTCTCAGTTGAAGGTTCAACCTTTCTGAATAGCTGGTCGACACGTGTTTCTTGTCAGGATCGCCGGTTATCCTGGTCTTTCTGGTCCCGCAACACACGCCAGGTGAATATCGGGTTTGATTGCCTGTGGGCGGGTTATTGTACAATTTTATCAGCATCGCATAGTCGATTTCGCAACCAAACGCATTCTGAATTGCCTCTAAATAAGGCCGGTGCCCGTCACTAGTTAATTGAACCCGATGAGTCAGCCGACCAGACAAGTCACTGATAAATTTTTCGGCATATGATGCATCTCGCCCTCCCACCAACCAAGACGGAATCAGCTTGGTATCGGCATCAATGGCCATCCACGTCCAAACTGATCCAAACCCAAATTTACCCTTTAGTTCATCCGGCAAGTTTTTATCCTTACCAAAACAAAAACTCCAAATCTCATCAACCTGTATTCGCTGGCAGGTAAGATTGCGTAACGTTCGGTCCTGAAATTCCTGGCAAGCCTTCCCTAAGTTTTCGAGCAAGCGAAGGATGGTCGGTTTACCCACTCCCGTCATTCTGGATACGCTATTCACGCCTGCACCCTCAACTAAGGCTGCGATAACTTGGGTCCGTTTGGTGGTAGAGAGTTTATTCATGGCCAATACTCACGCTATAAACCATAATACGTGACCGCTCACGCATTGTCAATGCATGTCAAAGCAAGTCATATATATTGACATTGCCAGACCGCTTAGGCATAATATGCGTTATGAGCCAAGACAAAGACCCGAACGCAGTGGCATTAGGGCGGAAAGGTGGCCTTAAAGGTGGTCCGGCTCGTGCGGCTAAACTCACACCGCAGGAACGCCGAGAAAGTGCCAGAAATGCCGCTATTGCCCGTTGGAAAAATAAAGAAGAAGAGGGAGGCCCTCAGAAAAGTGAAAACTCTCCACCTTCAACTTGAAGCGTTGACTCATGGTGGAGGTCGCGGTAGGATAAGCACATACAGTTATGTCATCGTAGTTCTTGCCTTTCCAAATGATGGAGGAGGCGGGGGGATTTGAACCCCCAGGGGCCTTGCAACCCGTCGGATTTAAAGTCCGATGTCTTACCAGTTAGACTATACGCCTCCATCATCTGCCGAAACGCCCCTTCAGCTCGCTACTGAAGGGGCGTTTTCCTTTAGTGCAAATACTCCAGGGCTAACCTTTTTAATCGGGCATCCCGGCTTTTTCATCGCTCTGTAAATGGCTCCTAAGATAGATTGTTCGGTTGAGGTGCAGCCGTGCGTTCTCATTTTTTCTATTAGCTGGTCCGTGGCAACCTCCCCCCCAAATTCCCCTAATGCCTCAATAGCAATCTCTTCAAGTGTTTTGATTTGCACTGAGTGGCCATTCGTTGAATGCCTGTCGGGACAAGGTAGATGGCCAAGAAGAGTATACCGATCTTCGTCCTCAATATTCTTAGGAACATCTTTATTGGGTGAAGGCTCAAAGTTACAAGCTGTTGTGCCGTTCCTTAAAATTAAAATGGTTCGCTCAATGGCTGAAATGTTTTCCCTCACTTGCGGAATCGTTTTCGCTAAATCCTCAAGCTTT
>JAGQKG010000343.1 GCA_020430245.1 Nitrospira sp. | reverse complement strand
TGGAGAAGCGACGGCGAAGGCCTTAGGTGTCACAGAGGCCAACCCGGCAGGCGATTACGATATTGTGGGACAAGCCAACCACGGAGTCTGCTCCATGGCACCGGACCCCTGGTCAGCCTATGAACATATCGAACGGTTGGATCATATTTGCGAAATTGTCCTGGCCAGCGGCGTCTCTCCCTGACAGGATGGTGAAAATGGCCATCAGCTTTGTTCTCGCTTACTTAGGAACTCAACGTACATGAGTACGTTTCGTCCCTTCGCTTGCTGCGGCCGCGCTGAGCGACCATTTTGACCATCCTGCCAACTGGTCGTTTCCGTTCCGTTGTCTTGGTACGTACCCAAAACAGATTTAAAATTCTCATAATTTCCCTCTCCACAGCGGGAGAGGGGGGAGCATTCATCCCATTGCCATTGGGTACTATCGACGGGTCTAGTTGATTCCTTCCGTTTTTAATCTTTATCATCTTCCATTTTTTTCAGTAAACCTTCATAGTTTTCTCTAAAAGTTTTCGTGTTGGGATGTTCTAATCCTAAGCTTTTCTCCAAAATGGCCAGGGCGCGTTGGTAGAGGGGCTCGGCGTCGGCGTACCGCCCTTGGGCGACGTACAGGCACGCCAGGTTGTTGAGGCTTTGTCCCACATCAGGATGGTTGTGTCCTAGGGACGTTTCTTGAATGTGGAGGGTACGTTGGTAGAGGGGCTCGACGTCGGAATACCGCTCTTGGGCGGCATAGAGCACCCCCAAATTGTTGAGGCTCGTGGCGACCTCAGGATGCGTGGGCCCCAAAGTTTGTTCCCGAATGGCCAGGGCGCGCTGGTAGAGGGGGTCTGCATCGGCATACTGCCCTTGGTTTTTATAGAGCAGCCCCAAATTGTTAAGGCTCGTGGCGACCTCAGGATGCGTGGGCTCCAAAACCTGTTCATTTATGGCCAGGGCACGCTGGTAGAGGGGTTCTGCTTCGGCGTACCTGGCTCGTAAAAAGACATAAAAGGCGGTTTGGTTTAAAATCCGTGCCCCTTCCTGCAACCGAAGGTCGTTGGTGATAATCATTGAGGTGCAGTGTTGAGCCTGGACCAGCAAACGTTCGCATTGTGGCCAATTTTCAAATTCCGGTGACGGAAACACATGGTCCATGGCTCGAATGAATCGTTCATTCCATTGCTGGTGTATCTCGCCATCAAGACTCTTCAGGATGACGGATTGGACCAGGCGATGGATTTCCAAGGTGTGGGTGTTCATGTCTCGATGGATGAGGGAAAATTTTAAAATGTCCCCAATGGCGTTGTTAAACGATAGGGCATTCTCAGCCACCGGTCCGAGAACCGGACCGAGTTCGGATGCTCCCTCGGTGATGAGTTCTTCGGGTATGGAATCGGGATGAAGAAATGCACAGAACCGTAAGAGCTCGGCCGCAGCTGGATTAGCCTGTTCGATTTTTTGAAAAGACAAAATCCAGGTTGTCGCCACCGGATCAGGATGACCAGGTGCAAAGAGGCCTCGTTCCTTGAGAAGTTCGATCCCATGCGACTGATAGAGTTCGAAGTAGGCAGCTAATCCACAATGGGTTGTTTCAATGTATGCGCCAGCCTGGTCCAGGGCGAGTGGGAGGCCATCGAGTTCCCTGACAATAGCAAGAGATTGATCGCGCAGTTCTTGGGGAACGATTTCATATGAAATGTTTTTGGTAATTAATTTTGCTCGCCGTAAGAGAAAAACTGTTCCTTCTGGATCCGGTAATTTTTTGACTTCTATCCCTAAAATTGTCCCTGTGGCTTGTGCTCTTGTGGTGAGCAGAATATGGCCGGATTGAAGTCCCTGGATGAAAGGGCTGGTCAAAGAAAGGTCATCGGCATTATCCAGAATTAGTAGCCAGTGATCATGTCGTTGGAGCCACCGTTGGACAGCTTTGACGATCTCTTGCTGATCTTTTGCATCCTTTTCCGGTAGGTTCAATAGTGAGGCGAGTTGAGCAAAGTCTGATATGAGAGATTCCTTGGATTCGGCTTTGCTCCAGAAAATTTGCTGATAGTCGTCTTTTTGGCGGCAGGCATACTCGAGAGCCGTTTGAGTTTTGCCGATTCCTCCCAAACCCGTGAACGCCGCTATGCCATTTGAGACAAGGGCTTCACGAATCTCCGCAAGCATCTCCTCCCTCCCCGTAAAAAAGGGATTTCGCTCAAATGGGATGTTCCAGACAGTTTTAGGGGTATTTCCGGTAGATGGTTGGGCTGAACCGGATTGATGTAAAATTTTCAACAGTCTTTGTGCGACCTCTAAGAGAATCTTGTCTTGTTCATGTTCAGATAAGGAATTCAGCGGTGTGGTCGGCGAATTTGCCGACTGGAGTTTAGCAAGAGAGAGTTCTTTAGGGCCGTTGACTGGATCCGGGTATTTGAATGTTGTTTCGTTAAACAAGCAATGCCGTACGATGACAGGTAGAATGATGACTCCCCTA
>JAGQKG010000342.1 GCA_020430245.1 Nitrospira sp. | reverse complement strand
AACCGACGAATGCATTTTGAGGCAAGTAGTTCTGAACGAGGGGATGAAAGTAAACAGCAACTTTTTTGGACAGGCAATAGCCGATCGAAGTTTACAATGCCGACTTGGAAAAAGAATATCGCGATTGTTAAGGCTGTCCACTCTGCACCGCTAGACAAGTGGGATAAATGGAGGGTGCAATATTACAATCTACGCCGCTTGGTAGGCTCCCGACATGACTTGATAAAAGACCTAGCAGGTATATTGCAAAATACTTTCCAGAGAAAAGACCGATCTGAGACTTTGCCAAACTGAAATGTTGACACACTACGTGTGCTATGCAGAAGGTGTTCATCAAATGGGGAAGACCACCCGTAACGGAGTTGAAGTGAGTGTGAAGGCAAAGGGGATAGTCTGCTCAGAGATTGAACCGGAAGGAATTGTCCTTCGAGTGACATCAACTATGGCAGTTGGTTATTCCACGCCTCGCTAGGTAATCGACCAGCGCCAGGAGTTTGGATCACTTATGTCTTTAATGTTCATATTGAAATCGATATGCTGACCTTTTCGCAAATTTCTTGATTCTACTCTTAGTAACCTCCCCGCCCAATTCGTATTTAAGCCCATGGGGTGTGTCGAAAAGGAGATGTCATCGTCAAAATTAACAGTGAAATAAACAGCATATCCATCTAATCGACCATCTATGTCTATAGTATGACGAAGACTGATTCTTTTCGGTGCCTCATTTGGCTCGATTTTCTCCAGATCACATGCGAATCCGCTAGCACCTTCACTCAGTAATTTCTCGATCTGATAATGATTTATGCCGCGGTAGTAGTAACTATCTTGCACCATATTCCTGCATTTCTCTTTCACACAAGAAAAGTCGATACCAAAAATATCTCTCTGCTCCCAAATAAAAGGTGTTTGAAACTCGTCTTTGATCATTACAGGTACGAAGTACAGATCACATTTGCTTGGAAGTATCTTTCCTCCAGGTTTTAGGAGTCGATCACGCAAATCTGTGACATTCTTGATCATATTTTCTTCGAAAAGAAAGTCGCCTATTTGTTCATGAATGATGACATCTACTTTCTCATCGAGTGTAAAATCTCGACTATTTACCTTCACAAACTCTATATTTTGGATTTTGTTCTGTTGTGCAATAAGTTTAGCGACATCCATAATGCTTGAATGATCGAGAGCATAAATCCTCTTTGGGGCATTACTTGCAGCGATAAAAGAGAGAATTCCTGTCCCAGTACCTAAATCAATAACCACATCATTTTGCTTAACGTACTTAGTTAATGCCTGGTGATAGGGTTCGAGACGAACCCTATCGGCTAACATGCGATCATGCTCTTGAATATTCGCGAACATATCAGCATTTTGTTCGTCATACTGCAAGCGTTTGTACCAGCTCATGAAAGCTTTTTTTGATTTAAGCTGCCTTACAATAAAACTCATAGGTTTAGATGTTATCGACCCAATAGCGCTCATCAAATCACTCTTTTGAATGCTTGTTTCGTGTTGCGTTATAGTATCTCGTCATAGTTTAGTTCTTGCATATCCAAAATACCCCGGGTAACTTTTCTTAATTGCTGACACCAGTAGAACAAATTTTCGATGTATGTCGTATCCCCTCTTTGGGTCATTGTCCTGGGTTTAATAATGGCATGCTAATCTGGATTATCGTTTCTTTACCCGTAGTATACATTCGCCGGTGTGACGTTATTCGGTGATTTGTGAAAGCGCTCATGGTTGCATTGCTCCATTTATTCAATAATTGCTTTTCCCAATTCCAATGGGAGGCAATAGCACTCAGCTCAACCACGTTTTTCCTAAAAAATTGCTTCTGGCCACCTCTCCCCAGCTTGCTGGGGGGAAGAAAAGGAGCAAGCCCGCGGAGCGGGCTGAATTGGTATCCTTCAATGGCAGGAGTCTCAAGCGGACCCGAGGGGCTGTTTACGATCTCCAATATCATGTGGTGTGGGTCCCCACATATCGGCGAATGGTCTGGGGTGAGCGAGTGGCGCGTCGGTTCAAGAGGATTTTTCAGGAGATTGCCGAACGGTATGGATTGAAAGTCGATACCCAAGAAGTCTTGGACGATCATGTCCATATATTTCTTTCGGTCCCCCCACGCTATAGTCCTGCCCAAGTAGCGCAGAGGTTGAAAAGCATTTCGGCCCGGAAAGTTTTTCAGGAGTTTCCCGAGGTGAAGCAGCAATTGTGGGGTGGGGAATTGTGGAACGATGGCTATTTTGTCCGAAGTGTAGGGGACCAAGTAACGGCAGAGGTGATTCGTCGGGATATCAAGCATCAACATGATCCCAAACAACTGAAATTAGATTTCTAAATCTTAAATGCCTCCCAGCTTGCTGGGGGGTTCTTTACTAGGTTTTTACCATTTGGGTGTAGATTTTATTCACAGTTTTTTTTATAAAGAGAATAGATAATAAAAAACATATAATACGAGCAAAAAAAACTGAACGACAAAA
>JAGQKG010000341.1 GCA_020430245.1 Nitrospira sp. | reverse complement strand
CTCCCTTACAGCAGGAACACTGGGATTACAATTTAGTATTCATGGGGGTTTTAAGGCCTGGCCTGAAAATTTGGATTTAAGGGGCCTTACCACCGAAGCATTGAACCAACATCCCACACGAGCGAAATTCCAGAAACTTCTCAAGCAGGCCCAGCAAAGCCTTATTGAGGAAAAGGAAGCCCGGGTACCAAATGTCATCCTTAGCGGCTCCTATCAGCGAGATGCCGGACGGGAAGCCTTCCTAGGAGGGGTGACCGTGCCACTCCCGCTTTGGTATCAGCGCGACGGAGAAATTGCCGACGCGTTAAGTACACAACACGAAATCGAAGCAGACCTTTTGAAATGGAAGCAGGATACGATGAAAGAGGTAGCTGGGAGCTTTTATCAGTCGCAGGCCGCGGCTGCACAAATCAACACCTATAAAAATGGTCTGCTCAGAAAAGCTGAAGAAGCCGTACGAATTGCCCAAGTCAGTTTCCAATATGGCCAGGCTAGTCTTCTTGAAGTTCTGGACGCGCAACGTATTTTATGGCAGACCATCCTCGGGTATGCGCAGGCTCAATACAACCTTTCCATTGCCCTCACCCAACTTGAGCGGTCGATTGGTGGGGAAATCTAGCTGGTAGTAGCCTAATGCAAATAAGAATAAGGAATCATGCCTTCTAAAAAAAATCTGGGAGCCTTCTATGGTTTGAGCGCGGCCCTGCTCTTTGGTTTGACGACGCCCATTCTCAAACTATTCCTTCCCGTGTATGACCTGCTCCCTGTCGCCGGATTGTTATATGCGGGGGCGGGTCTCGGGCTTGGTTGCTTAGAATTTTTTTTGAAATCCACGAGGCCTTCGGCCGCATCCAAGGCCGAAACGCCCGTTCAGACAGGCGATATCGGTCTGTTACTGGGAATCATTCTGACGGGCGGAATTTTGGGGCCCATTCTCATGCTCTATGGGCTTGAACGGATTCCTGCCGTGGCCGGATCGCTCTTGCTCAACCTGGAAGCTCCTCTCACCATCCTTCTGGCCGTCACTCTTTTTCGCGAACATATGGGGAAACGAGAGGTTGGTGCAGCCATGTGCATTTTTGTCGGTGCTGGCCTTCTCAGTTATGGACCTGGAGCCGTCTATGGTGATTGGTTAGGCGTCATCAGCATGAGTGGGGCTTGTGTATGCTGGGCCGTGGATAACAATCTGACCCAGGGTCTTTCACTTCGAAGCCCGCTGGCTGTGGCGAGGATCAAGGGATTGAGCGCCGGAGGATTTTCGCTAGGACTGTCATGGCTGATGGGCTATGAATTTCCCGATCTGACGGCCATGGGCATGATTGTGGTTGTAGGTTTTGTGGGATATGGAGTGAGTGTCGTGCTGGACATTTATGCCCTGCGCATTCTCGGTGCAGCCCGGGAAGCCGCATTTTTCGCGACGGCTCCATTTATCGGCGCCCTGGCTGCCGTGCCTATTCTCGGGGAACATTGGAGGGTTGCGGAGTATCTGGCAGGGGCGGCGATGGCCGTCGGGGTTGGTGTTCTCCTGAGAGAACATCATAACCACCTCCACGTCCATACAGGCATGGAGCACGATCATGCCCACAACCACATCGATCCCCATCATCAACACCCACACGAAGAGGAAGTCGTGGGGTCCCACGCCCATTGGCATCGGCATCTGCCGTTGCAACATGATCATGGACATGTCTCGGACCTGCATCATCGACACGAGCACTAGCGGGAAAATTCCTGTTACACGCTATCAATAATTCTCAAAAAGATACCGCACCATGACAAATAAAACAGGACAGCCTGGCTCTCGAGGACCCGGAGGGTCCCATTCAGGTTCGTTCAGTGAGCTTGCATGAGTTGTTAACCGGGTTTTAGTGATGCACTTATTGATGCAGATCCGTCCCTTACCCGCTCAACACGGGATTGACGCAGAAGCATGGAAACCTCTTTATCTTTCTATTGCTTTTGGCTGAACTGAATCCGTCCTTCCCATTGCTTCCAAATATAATATAAGGCGGGAATGACCAAAAGCGGGAGCACTGTGGCTGTGACCATTCCGCCGATCATCGGCGCCGCGATGCGTTGCATCACTTCAAGTACCTTAACTAATCCGGATAACAGAAAACGCTGAAAACGATTCGATTCCGGGTACACTCATCCCACGCTTCCTAGAACGGATTGTCTGATTTCTTCTTATTGGTGAAAGGTGTAATGGATTTAATTTACTCCATCTACAAACTATAAGACCCTCCCCATTTTACTAAACTGGCATCAATGCAGTTTTGCCAGTCGGAAAAATGGTGTTTTGTTAACTTTAGGTTTGTGCTAAGCTTCAAGCATCCGGTTTGGGTAACCGATCAGATAAAATAAGAAATAAGGACTATCCGGTGAACAAACGTCTTACATTTCTCAAGGTCAGTTGCAAGGTATGGTTGATCCTCTGGGTTATTTGTCTGCCCCTAATTCACATCCATCCAGAAGCCGATCATGCCCA
>JAGQKG010000340.1 GCA_020430245.1 Nitrospira sp. | reverse complement strand
TGGGACAATGAGGCGGCAGGAGCAACTTCGCGGTAATCGAGCGCCATAGCCGCATTTTTCTCTGCTTTGTAGATCAGCATAAACCCGCCGCCCCCGAGATTCCCGGCCTGTGGAAGCGTGACAGCCAGCGCAAATCCTACTCCTACCGCGGCGTCAATCGCATTTCCTCCGGCTTTCAAGATGTCCACACCCACACGGGTTGCCATAGCCTCTTGACTGACCACCATTCCATGTTCGGCATAGACGGGATGAAAAATTTCCCGGTGGGAAAAGATGGGGGTGTCTTGCGCCACCCCATCGTTCAAAAAAACCGATACCAACGCCCAACAGACAACCATCCATGGCAGGCGCGCCTTCCATGCCGGTGCCCGATGAGGTGGGTTGTTCCTGTGTGAAGCCTTAGACGGCATCATGTCAAAAAGTGATTGATACATTTCACAGAGCCACCCAAACAACAAAACCGAGTGGGATGGTGGGAGGTTTCCATCTTCCTTCAAAAATTCATGTCTGTGGATGAACCGGACTCCAGAATACCGTGAAAAGTTCCAAAAACAAAACCTGGAGTTCCACGAAACCAGGAACCATTCCATTAAACACCCCGACCTGTTTATTGAGCCCGCTTCTTGCTTCTCACTTCATATTAGGGGAACATCAAGTCAATAGTTTTTACTCTTTCATTTCCTGCTTCTTGAAGACCCGAACGCGATGACCATTGAAGAATCATTCCTCGGTTTTCTGGTGGCCCTCGCCGCAGGGGCATTGATTGGCCTGGAACGTCAACAGGATCTAGAGGTCGAGCGCAAAACCGGCATCGGCGGTGTGCGGACTTTTCCTTTGATCGCCCTTGCCGGAGCCATGTCGGCGTTTATCTCCCAGGTCCTTGGCGTGTGGCCCATTATTGCCACACTCCTGATCCTTGGCGCGCTTCTCGCTGTGGCATACGACAGGGAACGGAGTCGGAAGGAACCGCCGGGCATCCTCACGCCGCTCGCCGCTTTGATCACGTTTCTCCTGGGAGTTCTTGCCCTACTCCCGGCCCTCCCGCTCGATGCCCCCCATCGGTATCTCCTCATCGTCGGAAGCGCAGGAGTCGTCATGGCTTTGCTGTCGTTAAAAGAACGCCTGCATCATGTCGTGCAACAGGTGTCCGATGATGATATCTATGCGACGGCCAAATTTGTCATTCTAGCCCTGGTCGTCTTGCCCCTTCTCCCCAACCGCACGTTCGGTCCTCTGGATGTCCTCAACCCCTTCCATACCGGCATCATGGTCGTTCTCATTGCAGGCATCAGTTTTTTGGGTTATCTCTGTACTCGAATCATCGGACCCAATCGAGGTCTTGCGACCACAGGAATCCTGGGAGGATTCGTGTCCTCAACCGCCGTCACCATGAGCATGGCGACCCAAACACGGGAGAACTCACGCTTGGCATTACCCGGAGCCATGGCTATCCTTGGGGCATCCAGCACCATGTTTGCCAGAATGCTGGTCATCGTCAGCCTTCTTCAACCGGACTTGTTCCTCATGCTTCTCACACCGTTGGGGAGCATGGCCCTCTGCGGGTATATCATGAGTTTCATTTTGTATGGCAAAGCGCAACGTACGGGAACCGATGGTCAAGGCATCGCCCATCGGAACCCATTCGAACTACGTCCGGCCTTGGGATTTGGTGTCTTGTATGCCGGAGTCTTATTCATCTCGAAAGCTGCCCAAACCTATCTGGGCGATCAAGGGTTGTATGCGTCCAGTCTGTTAGCGGGCACCACGGACGTCGATGCCATCATGTTGTCAGTGGTTCGATTACAGCAGGACGGGCTGCTGTCCTGGACAGCCGCCACGGCCATCACCCTGGCCGCCATGACGAATACGATTGTCAAGGTTCTGTTAGCAGGATGGTTGGGAGGAAAACTGCTGATGAAATATGTGGCACCGGGGATGACGGCCATTTTGGCAACCGGCAGTCTCATCCTGATTCTCTTTGGCTTCACGCACCCTTAATTTTGAATTGGTAAAATTTGTTCATGCACCCTCTGCCGAACGATCGCACGCATACGATCCTTAAAGTTCTTGTCGGGTCTCATGCCCATGGATTAGCCTCCGACGAGAGCGACCGGGATTACCGTCGGGTCTATGTCATCCCGACGGAAGAGATGTTTCAGCTGGGATTTAAATACCCCGGCTCGCAGTGGACCAAAGACAATTGCGATGAAACGGCCTGGGAAATCGGCCAATTTCTCATGCTGGGAACTCAGGGCCATCCACTCGTCCTCGAGGCACTGCTGGCCCCTGTCATCATCGCCGATGATTGGGGAGAACAACTACGACGGCTGTTACCGGCGCTATGCTCGCCGAAAAAAGTCGTTGAAGCCTTTACCAACTATGCCAATAATCAACGCACCAAATTGCTGGATAAAAAAGATGGACGTCCGGCAAAGTATGCCGCCGCCTATATACGGGTTCTCTACAACCTGTGTGAATGGCTCAAGACAG